>JABHOU010000440.1 GCA_018695085.1 Opitutia bacterium
AGAAATCCGAATGAGTTTCCTCGGGAAGTTCCCAAAGAAAGGCGCCAAGGCTCTCTCGGTAGTCTTCTCGTTTGCGATAAGTGATTCGCTTTTGTTTTTCAAAACCACGTTCCTCGACGTATTTTTCCCAATCGTCCTTGAATTCCGCGCCCTCTAAAAAACGATCCTTGTTTTCCACCACGATTCTCTCATGGAAACCGCAAGGAGTCGTAAAGGGCCACGTGTGCATCTTTCCTACATTGGTGCAGTGATAGCCGGCATCCGCCAAGTTCTCCACCCAACTGCGGGTCCAGTTGTCGGCATTTTTCAAGATTCCCGTAACATGAGGATATTGTCCTGTGAACAAGCTGGCGCGAGAAGGGGCGCAGGAAGCCGCCGTCACGTGGCATTGGGTAAAGGCAACACCCTCGTTGACTAGACGGTCCAGATTCGGAGAGATTACATGCGGGTGACCCAAGGCGGCAATCGTGTCGTGCCGTTGTTGGTCGGTGAATAAGAAAACAATGTTGGGTTGCTGGGACATGAAAGGTCGAATTTTAGAAAACGCTGGTTTAGATCTATCCGAAATATTTCCTGTAGGAGTCGATTGTTTGCTTGGCTGCTGCTTCAGGGTCGGGCCAAGCGAAAGCTTCGGCGGAAATGCAACCCTCGTAGCCGAGGCTTTTCAGGGTTTCCGCAATAGGGTTCATCTCGGTGTGACCGCACCCGACGGGACGGCGGTTGCTGTCGGCGAAATGAACGTGCCCGAGATGGCGAACTCCTTCTCGTAAGGTAGCTGAAATATCAGCCTCCTCTATGTTCATGTGAAACAAGTCGGCCAAGAGGGTGACTCCCTTGGTGGAAAGATCATCTAGAAAGTCTGCCGCTTCAGTGAAACGATTGAACAGGTTTGTTTCATACCGATTGAGGGGTTCGTAAATCAACTTTACACCGGCTGCCGCCGAGGTGTCACCCAAGTCCTCTAGTGCCTCTGCAAGCCAACCAAGGGCCTCTTCGCGAGAAACATCGCCACCATGAGAACCCTGCATCGAACCTATGATTGCAGGAGCTCCGAATCGTGCCCCGAAAACGATCATCTCACCGATGAAAGCCCGAGCTTGATCTCGGATATCTTTACTTGGGTCGGTCAAGGAAAGCCCCCGCAATACCTTACCGGCTCCGGTTCCCACTGCTCCCAGAGTCAAGTTGGTTTCCTTTAACAGCGACTCCAGTTCCCCCGGATTTCCCGCATCGGGTCCCTCTGTAAAGAGCTCCACGGAATCGTATCCAAGCGACGCAGCGCTCTGAATGCTTTTACTCAAATCGTCCCAAAGAATCCACGGGCCACCCCGCAACGCCGAGACTAAAGAAATAGTTACGCAAGATTTCATAGAAGACAACAACTCTAGGCAGAAGCAGTACCTGCCTACGAGAAAAATACTTCGGGAAGGGTAGAAGTCAGGTAACTGAAACCAGAAGATACTGAGGGGTAAAAGCCAATCCGGGACCTGCTCCGATTCCTCGGGCTGGCTGGGCTGCTCCCGGTGCCGGAGCGGGGGCGGGAACAGGCCGTTGCAATTCTCGAATTTGCCGTTCTTGCTCCAAGCGTTGTTGCTGTCGGTCGAGAAACTGCCTGCGAAGACGATCTTGATCTGCAGGAGCAAGTTCCGGTGACAAAGGATTGATCTTTTTGCCGGTTTGACCGGCGGGATCGTTAGCAAAGGGATCATTCGGGTCAGTTGCGGGTCCTGGGAGTACTTGAGGAGCCAACGGCAACGGTCCGGGTTGTTGGCTCGGGGCTTGAGGGGCAACCTGAGGCGCTAACCCCGGAGCCACTTGACCTGGGGCTCCTATGCCGGGAGCAAATGGTGAATTCTCAAGTCCAGGTGCACCGGGAGGGAGCAGAAAAGGACCACCTGGTACGGCATTGGGGTTGACCGCACCGGGGTTGACCCCAGCTCCGGGAAGTGGCGAAAACCTTGGAGTCAATGGATTCGCAACACCTTCGAAAGGATCTCTAAAAGAGGGTTTTCTAGGTGTCATGCCAATTGGCAAAAGATCTCCGGAAGCACCTGTAACCAAGGGAGCCATGTAGTAGAATTTTCGGTGTGGCTTATATCTCTTGTCTTTTAGGTTTGGGACGAAAACGTTCGGATTCGAGGGAGAGGGAACGTAACCTTGGGCTAGCAATTTTTCGATGGTGCCTCCTCGAGGAAGTACTGATCGTCCATTTATTTGTATGGCAGTGGGTAAGCGACTGACGTCCATGTAGCCTGTTTGTCCTCCTCCGATTGCAGGAGGCAGACGGGGCGTCTGCTTGCTCGAACGGTTGGCGGCGACCAAAATAGCACAAGAGGTGGCGTACAACGCGAATGCAAAGAGAGACTTCATGTAAATAAACTAAGAACACTTTGGGCCATTCGTCAAACAATACGTGAGTTTTTTTTAATACCCTCTAAAAACAAAGAAAGCCAAGTTGCATTTAACTCTTGTTTTAACGGTGTTTTAACGCCAATCAGAGTCTGTACAAAATGTTTCATTCACTCCCTATCAATCAAGATTCCATGAAATTCATAACCTATACCTTGATTCCGGCATTAGCCTTTTTCATTAACCTACATGCAGCTTCCTCAAAGGAGGATGCAGCCGATCCCTCTAAAGTAGATGCCGACTACGCGATCCAAGGTGAATACACCGGAACCGTCAAGGGGGAGGACGGCGACAAAAAGCTTGGGTGTCAAGTAGTGGCTATGGGTGACGGTCAGTTTACCTCCAGAGGGTTCGTCGGTGGTTTGCCCGGAG
>JABHOU010000352.1 GCA_018695085.1 Opitutia bacterium
GTCATCACGATAAGAGGCTTGGCGTACTCTTGCTTTTTTTGCCTTCGAAGCGCATGGAAGAACTGAGCCGGAGTAGTGAAGTTGCAAACTACGATGTTGTCTTCCGCGCAGCCTTGAAGAAACCGTTCCAGTCTGGCCGAACTGTGCTCGGGACCTTGTCCCTCGAAGCCATGGGGGAGGAGCATGACTAAGTCGCTGACCGTGCCCCACTTGTCTTCTCCGCTCATTATGAACTGATCTATGATGACTTGGGCACCGTTGGCGAAATCGCCGAATTGGGCTTCCCAAATCGCCAGCATCTTTGGATAGTCGAGCGAGTAACCATAGTCGAAAGCTAGCACGGCTGCCTCGGATAGCAGGGAGTTGTAGACGCAAAACTTCGCCTGCCTCTCCTCCATGTTGATCAAGGGGATGTAACGGGTGCGGTCCTCGGCGTCGTACCAGGCAGCATGGCGATGACTGAAGGTTCCTCGCTTGCTGTCCTGCCCTGAGAGCCTGACGGGGGTCCCCTCAAGCATCAGCGAGCCAAAGGCAAGTTGCTCGGCAAAGCCCCAATCGATGTTTTTACCTTCGGCAAAGTTTTTCTTTTTGGCGTCTAGTTGTCGCTTGATCTTCGGGTTCAGGCGAAAATCCTTCGGCGGCGTGGTCAGGGCTTTGGCGACTTTTGCCAGGTCCTTCTTGGGCATCGAAGTGTCTGCGACGGAAAAGTCATAGGGAATCTGGGTAACCGCAAGAGATCCATCGAAGGTGCTGGATTTCTTGATCGTCTTTACCTTTTCGAGGGAGGCATCCAATTGACGCCGCAGTTGATCGTGAATTTTCTCACTTTCTTCCTCGGAGATAACTTCGTCCTCGATCAGTTGCTTGGTCAAGAGATCGGATACGGCCGGCATGGCCTTGATTATCTTGTATAGGATTGGTTGGGTGAAGGCGGGTTCATCCGCTTCGTTGTGGCCGTACTTTCGGTAGCAGTTGATGTCTATGACGACGTCTTCCCCGAATTCCTGTCGATAGGCTAGGGCGGTTTCCGCGACCATTGCAACGGCGAGTGCATCGTTACCGTTTACGTGAAAAATAGGTGCTTCGATGCTTTTCGCAACATCGGTGCAGTATAGACTGGAGCGCGCGTCTGCGGTACTTGTGGTAAAACCGATTTGGTTGTTTACGACGATGTGAATCGTGCCGCCGGTTCGATAGCCTGCCAATTTTGAAAGGTTGAACACCTCGGCAACCATTCCTTGCCCGGCCATGGCCGCATCACCATGAACGAGTATGGGAAGAACCCGGCTCCTTTTTTCGTCTCCTCGCAGTCGTTGTCGTGCTCTGGCCTTTCCCTCGACCACGCCGTTCACGACTTCAAGATGACTTGGGTTTGGGGACAGATGAACGCCCACTTCGCTCCCATCTGAAGTTTCCCTGACGGACTCGTAGCCCAAATGATATTTAACGTCGCCGCTTCCATGGGCCGCGTCGGGAACGAAATTTTCCGAAAACTCCCGAAAGATGAATTCATGGGATTTGCCTAGAATGTTGGCGAGGACGTTGAGGCGCCCTCTGTGAGCCATCCCCATGACGATTTCTTCCACCCCGTTGGCTGGACATTTCTGTAGGATCGAGTCCAAGGCAGTGATGAGGCTTTCGCCACCTTCCAGAGAGAACCTTTTTTGGCCAACATAGCGAGTGTGAAGAAAATTTTCGAATTCTTCAGCCTGTACGATTTTACGAAGCACTCTAACCTTTTCGGAATTTCCAAAGTCGGGGACGTTGCAGTTCCTTTCCATCCTAGCTTGGAGCCAGCGCCGTTTGTTGGTAGCTTGAAGATGAAGGTACTCGACTGCAACGTTTCCGCAGTACGTTCGTTTTAGGCGATCCAAGATCTCGCCTATGCTCATTTGAACACCTCCTAGATAATTGCCCGTGAAGTGTACTTCTTGCAAGTCGCCCTGATCGAAACCCAACCTTTCCATTGATAGCCGTGGGTTTTCTTCAATCACTTCCTTCAGGGGGTTGAAGGAAGCCTGGGTGTGACCTATTGATCGAAACGCGTAGATCGCTCCGTAAAGACGGGCGTGCTTTTCAACCTTAATCGAAGAATCTCCAGTGACTGGGGTGGTGACAGGCGAGTTCGATTGAGGCTCTCCGTTTCGGTCGACTCCCAAGTGGAAGCCCTCGAAGAAATACTGCCACTCGGCTTCTAGGGAGGCGGGATTATCGATCCATTGCGCGTATCGAGCGTCAATTTCATCTACGTTCCACCGCGATGCGAATGTTGGGTTGTCCATGGTTTTAGGTAATGGGGATTAGTTTCAGTACAGTCACCTTCACATGAAAACAAGTAAAAGTTCGTAAACTTTTCGTTCTCGGGTTGAGCGTTGACTCACGAACTTTGAAATTCATACATCAAGGAATGCTAGTTGATGAACAACCTTTTCGTACGGTTTGGATTCCCCAAGTCGGGGATGATGTCGTGCGGATTATTGACCAGCGTTGCCTTCCGTTTCGTTTCGAGACCGCCGACTTGCGGACAGTCGAGGAGGTGGCTGTAGCTATACGGGATATGTGGGTTCGCGGTGCTGGTTGTATTGGAGCGACTGCTGGTTACGGCATGTGGTTGGCGGCATGCGAAGCTGCCGCAACTGCCGATTTCTCGCCTGCTTTCAACCGATTGGCGGAAGTCCTTCGTAGTACTCGTCCTACGGCCGTAAACTTGTCTTGGGCGGTGGATCGCCAGCTGAAAGTTGCTGCCGGTGTTTCGGATGTCTCCGGTAAGGTAGCGGCTGTTCGCTCCGCTGCTGTAGAGATTGCCGACGAAGACGTCGCGGCCTGTCGAGCCATCGGCGAGCACGGCCTTGATCTTTTTCGGGATATATCCGAACTCAAGGGGGCTGCCACCGTGAACGTGTTGACCCATTGCAATGCCGGTTGGTTGGCTTTTGTGGACCATGGTTCGGCCACTGCTCCCATTTATAGAGCTCATGATGCCGGCATCCCGGTCCACGTTTGGGTAGACGAAACGAGACCTCGTAATCAAGGAGCTCGCTTGACCGCATGGGAATTGGGTAAGCATGGAGTGCCGCATACCGTAATTACCGATAATGCAGGGGGGCATCTGATGCGTACCGGCCAAGTCGACTTGGTTGTTACAGGAACGGATCGGACCACCTACACGGGTGACGTCGTCAACAAAATTGGCACTTATCTCAAGGCGGTTTCGGCAAGTGATTGTAATATTCCATTTTACGTTGCCCTTCCTTCCTCTACTTTCGACTGGTCGGCTAGGGATGGTCTGACCGACATTCCCATCGAGGAACGCTCAGGCGACGAGGTCAGCTCCATCGAAGGACTTTGCAATGGCGTGGAAACCACGGTACATCTTCTGCCTGAAGGCTCTCACGCTGCCAACCCTGCGTTTGACGTGACTCCCGCCCGTCTCGTAACCGGACTCATTACCGAGCGGGGAATCTGCAAGGCAAATGAAGAAAGCATACTTGGACTCTTTCCCGAAAAAAAGCTTAGCTAAATTATGAAAAGTCTTTGGAACGAAAAGGAAGCCGCTGCCTGTAAGGAATCCGATGGCGAACTCGGACTCCGGGCTTACTCGTCGCGCCTGCTTGGAGCGGACGAATCTCTCGTCCTTGCCGGTGGTGGCAATACTTCCGTCAAGTTGAGCGAGCCAAACGTCCTCGGAGAGGATGTCGAGCTTCTCTATGTAAAAGGGAGCGGTTGGGATCTTTCCGAGATCGAACCTCCGGGTTTTGCCGGAGTCCGCATGGATCACTGCCTGAGATTACTGGAATTGTCCGAGCTGACAGATGCCGTGATGGTCAACGAGCTCAAAACCCATTGCACTCTCGCCTCCGCTCCCACGCCCTCGGTGGAAACTCTTCTTCACGCATGCCTTCCCTTTAGCTATGTCGATCACACGCATGCAGATGCGGTTGTTACCTTAACAAACCTCGCCGATGGCGAAGCCCGTGTCCGTGACGTCTATGCCGATCGCGTTCTCTACGTTCCCTACGTAATGCCCGGTTACGATTTGGCGAAGTATTGCGCCGATCTCTGGGCGCGTGAAGGTCGAGACGATCTCGAAGGCATCGTGCTACTCAAGCACGGCATGTTTTCATTTGGACAGGATGCCCGTGAGTCCTACGAAAGGATGATCTCTCTTGTCAACCAAGCGGAAGATTATCTTCGAGCTCAGGGCGTTTGGGAACTTTCGCTTCCCTCTGAGGAACCGCCGGCCCATTTGGATGCTCCGTCACTAGCCGCTTTGCGTCAGTCTCTTTCCGCGGTTGCGGGTTTTCCCATGCTGCTACGGGCCAATCGCTCGCCAAGGGCTTTGGCTTTTGCCCGCAACAAGCAGTGGACGGATGCTCACAAGCGAGGGACCGCTACCCCCGACCACGTGATCCGTGTGAAACGATCACCATTGGTCGGTCGTGACGTGACAGCCTACGCGGAGTCGTATGGCGAATCCTTTAGCCGCAACGCCGCCAAGGTTGCTGGCGGGGAACGCCTCTCCATGCTTGATCCCGCCCCTCGTCTCGTTCTCGACCCCGAATTCGGTCTATTGTCCGCCGGGCGTCGACCGAGCGACTGTGCCGTAGCCGAAGCCATCGCTCTTCATACTTTCGACATAGTTGAACGAACGGAAGCTCTCGGTGGTTACGAACCCGTGGGCGAACTGGACCTTTTCCGCATGGAATACTGGGAACTTGAACAGGCCAAGCTGAATAAGCTAGGGACACCTCCTGTTTTCGCCGGTGAGGTCGCTCTCGTTACCGGTTCTGCATCGGGCATCGGTGAAGCTTGCGTGAACTCTCTTCGGTCTCGTGGATGCGCGGTGACCGGCATCGATCTCGATTCCGCCGAGCCTGCGATCGACTATCTCCCTATCGTCGGCGACCTTGTCGATTCCGAATTCGTAGAGAACTCAATCGCCAAAACGGTAGAGGCTTTTGGCGGTATTGACATATTGGTCCTGAATGCCGGTCTTTTTCCACCAACTCAACGACTTGAGGAACTAAATGACGAAACTTGGAGCAAGACCATGGCGCTGAATTTGGATGCAAACCAACGCCTCCTGCGTCTCTGTCATCCGTTTCTGAAATTATCTCCGATCGGAGGTCGCGTTCTGGTAGTGGGATCAAAAAACGTGCCTGCTCCCGGTCCGGGCGCTGCCGCATACTCCGCCTCAAAGGCGGCCATGACTCAAGTTGCTCGCGTTGCTGCACTCGAATGGGCCGCAGACGGCATCCGCGTAAACGTTCTGCACCCCAACTCCGTTTTCGACACTAACCTATGGACCACAGGAATACTCGAGAAACGCGCCCAAGCCTATGGGATGACCGTCGAGGAATACAAATGTCGCAACTTACTCAAGACAGAGGTGTCCTCGCACGACGTCGCTGAAGCCGCCTGCGAACTTTGTGGTCCTCGCTTCTCCAAAACCACGGGTGCCCAAGTTCCCATTGATGGCGGTGAGGAGCGAGTCGTTTGAAATCAGTACGAAATTTCAATCTCTTCGGGGTCGAACAACAAATCCACTGCTGAACCGTAACTGGCTTCTTCGATAAAGGGGGCGAGGATTTCAAGGACCGATGGACCTTGCTGGAATTCCGGCTTGGTGGATGGGTGTGGCCAATAGACCAAGCCCTTCTCAAACGATTTCATCCCCGAGGAGCGTATCTCACATCGGTAAAAGGAGAAGTTTTCTGCAGGCATGACTGGACTCCATTTTACATTGGGCAAGCTCTTCCATGACTTTCCGACCCGAAATAGGTGAGGTGCGATTGAGACGTTTAATGTTCCTCTGTGGTAAGAGGACAGGTCGAGTCCTCGCTCTGCGAATCTAGGCATTTGCAAGCCCAAGGTTCCTTCAGGAAAACGATCGTCCCCGGCCAAGCCGGATGCCACCCTGTGCCCTTCCTTAACTACGCCTTTGACTATTCTCTTTTCCATGATTGCTTTTTTTCTGAGCGATCAGACTCTCAGGTTGATCAAAGAGAGGGGATTTAAGTCTTATTCGTCACCGTCACCGAAACGAACTTCGGCGTTTTTACGGAAAGTGCGTTCGGCATCACGAATGGATTCGAGAACTTCTTCGGTTGTCTTTCCTGCGGCATCGCGAGCGGCGGAAATCCATGTGTCGCATTCGTTTTCATCCATGAAGCGAGCGGCTTCGAGGAGTTGGCTCTGGTCTTCCTTGGGAATGACGATGAACCCGTGTTTGTCAGCGTGGATCAGTTGTCCGGGCTTTACCGTAATTCCAAAAACATCCACCTCGCAATTCCAGCGAACCGGACAGGAATAGGCGTGCCCGACGCACAATCTCCGAGCCAGTGCCTTGAA
>JABHOU010000505.1 GCA_018695085.1 Opitutia bacterium
CGAACGGACTCGAGAGATCCTTCCACAAGTTTCCACTTGGTCGGCTTCCCATTTCCCGATACCCAGTTGGGCAGGGTTTTCTCCGTACCGTCGAAAAGGACCTTGGCACCCTTGGGGGGCTTGGCAGCCTTGGCATCGTACGGTTTGGGTTCGACGACCTTCGGTTGAGGTTGCTTCTTCGGGTCGGTCTCGTGAACCTTTATCCCATTGATGAACATATATTCCGTCTTCCCACGCATTTCCTTACGGATTTCGGGCTCTTTTTGCTTCGCGAAAGAAAGTAAAGCCATTCCACAGGATAGAGATACAAGTAAAATTAAGTTTTTAATCATAAAAAAGATTCCCAATCTAATTCTGCAACATGTCAATGCCTTAGACGAAGAATAAGAACTCTAAATTTTAAAGAGTACTTTAATTTCCTTATTTCTATGTCATTAAATTCAGGAAGAATTGTATCAGCATAAAGCTTCCTGGATAGACCATACGCATTCTCCATGCGGATTGCAGAAAGGTTTTAAGGTGGACCAGATGGCTTGGCCCATAGACATGTAAAACCAAGGACCAGAATCTTAAAAGCTACCAAGATAAAACGCATGAAAGTTAAACTACACTCAGTCGATTATTGACAGGTATTTCTTCACCTCGCTCAAGGTTCGTGAATTCAGGATATTATTTGTGGTTAGCCAGCCTTTGCGGGCGGCATTGACCCCGGCAAGCTGGTAGTCGAAATGGTCAATGGCGTGAGCATCAGGATTGATACAGCAAAGCAACCCCTTCTCCGCCGCCCGTCTCCAGTGCCTCCAGTCCATGTCGAGGCGCATGGGGTTGGCGTTGAGCTCGAGGATCTTGCCGTTGGCAATGGCCGCGTCAATGATCTTGGAGACGTTCATTTGACTGGGCTCGCGCCTGAGCAGGAGTCGGGCGCTCAGGTGTCCGAACATGGTGACCTTGGGATGCTCAAGGGCGGTGATGATCCGCGCGGTCATGGTCTCCTCATCCTGGGTCAGCCCGTTATGAACGGAGGCCACGACATAGTCGAGCGAATCAAGGACGGAATCCTCGAAATCCAGTTTTCCACCGGACAGGACATCCACCTCCGAACCGGCAAAGACGTGACAACGGAACTTTCCGCTCTCATTGAGTTCGCGGATAGCGGCCACTTGTTTGGCCAAGCGATCCTCATCGAGTCCGTTTGCCTGGAAGCTGGCCTTGGAATGGTCGGCAATGCCGAGGTATTCCCAACCCCGAGCGTCCGCTTCCGCCGTCATCTCCTCAAGGGTGTTTCGACCGTCCGAGGCGGTGGTGTGGTTATGAAAACAACCCTTGAGATCGGAATACTCGAGCAATGCGGGCAATTCGTTCCTCTCCGCCGCTTCCACTTCTCCCATGCCTTCCCGCAAAGCAGGCGGAACGTACTGGAGGCCCAAAGCCTTGAAAATATCCTCCTCGGAATGAGCCTCGACCGGACCGGCCTTGCGCGAGGAATCCTTTTCCTCCTCTGGGCGCAAGCCCCATTCGCTCAGGCTCAGGCCAAGGGAGAGTGCTTTTTGGCGCATGCGCACATTGTGGTCTTTCGAGCCTGTAAAGTGATGGAGGGCAAAGAAGAATTGTTCGGAAGGCACGACCCGCAAGTCCGCCTGCATGCCGTCTTCGAAACGCACACTCGACTTGGTATCCCCATGGGCGGTCACCTCGGCGATTCCTTCCATAGAGGTAAACCAGTCCATGACCGGCCCCGGATCGGAGGAAGCGACGAGAAAATCGAGATCCCCCACCGTTTCCATCCCCCGGCGCAAGCTCCCGGCCGCCTCGACCCGCTCGACCTGGGGTAAATCCTCGAGGCCGGGTAGAATGCGGTCCGCGACTTTTCTCGCTTTCCACCAAAGGTGGCGGGCGGCGTAAATCTCCCGGTTTTTGATTCCGGAAAGAATCTTTTCCTGAGTCTTCTCCCCGAAGCCCTTGAGCTCGGCTACCTTTCCTTCGTTACAGACTTGGGTAAGCGACTCGATCGAATCGACGTCCAACTGTTCGTACAAAGCCTTGATCTTCTTGCCACCAAGGCCCGGAATATCGAGCAGGTCGAGAAGTCCGGGTGGCACCGAGGCAAGCAAGTTGTCGTAAAACTCCAGCTCTCCGGTCGCAAAGAGGGTCTCGATCTTCTCCGTAAGAGCCTTGCCTATGCCGGGCACGTCCCCCAGGCGCTCTTCCCCGATCACGGTCCCGAGATCCTCCTCCATAGTTTGGAGGGTCCGGGCGCCCGAAAAATAGGCCCGTACCTTGAAGGGGTTCTCCCCCTTGATTTCCATCATGGTCCCGATTCGCTCCAGTACCTCGACTATGTCCTTCTTATCCATTCCCACCAACTTGAAGAATTACGGAACCGAAATCGAAGAAAAAGTGAATCAAGGAATTTTTCTTAGCTTCAACTTCTTGAAATTAACCCAACCGGCGTGCCCTTACGCCCCGTAGGTCTGGAGGGCAATGGTCCCCGCCTGAGCGAGATCGGGGTGCGGAGTGGGGTTCGTGTAGTCGACGATCGATTCGTCGTTGAGCCAAGCCTTGATCTTCGAGCCTACGACCAACAACGTACTTTGTTCCTTTCCTTCGGCTTGCGTATCCTGTCCTCATCGTCCCCCTTGTCCAGCCATGAGAAGGTCGATCTGTTTGCCTCCGGAAGCAAGGGGGGGCCAGAAAGAGAGCCAGTTTATTCATACCTGAGCTTGCCCTCGGCTAAGGCGGGTTCCTTGAATTCTTTCATCTGGGAAAGAAGTTCCTTATTCAGGCGCTTGGTCACGTCCTGATAGCCTTCCCGGCCGAAAAAGTTTCTCAACTCGTCGGGATCCTTTTGCAAATCGAACAACCAGGGCTTGTCGGAATGGGAAAGCACGAGCTTGTAGCGCTGGTCAAAGGCAGCCACCCAAGCGCCTGCGGAGTGCCGGACGTAAACGATCCGATCCTCACTCAGTTCCTTCGGTGAACTGGTAAAGTCCCCGGATGCATCAAGACCGTGAAAAGCAGGCAAGCCTTTCTTGATGCCCATCAACCCCATCAGGGTGGGAAAGAAATCAACCGTGGTGTACGCGGTGTGAATCACCTTGCCGGCAGGAACCTTGTCCGGATACCGCAAAACAAAAGGAATGCCTACCGAGGTCTTGTAGGGCAGTCCCTTGTTCATCCGGCAATGCTCGCACATCATATCTCCATGGTCCGAGGTGAAGACCACGATGGTGTTCTCGGCCAACTTGTTTTCCTCAAGAAAGCGTAGGATCTTCCCAACGTTATCGTCGATGCAGCGCACCATCCCGAAATACTTGGAGAGGGTCGCCTGGCTGAGCTTCTTGACCCCATTGGACCCACCGGTCACCCAACCCGGACGGTTCTGCAAGGCGGCAAGCACCTTGCGCATGGTGACGGGTTGCTTGAAGGTCAGGTGGTCGAACATGGTGTCGTAAGGCGCTCGGACGGTATTCGGCCCGTGTGGGTCGGGAAGAGCGAGCATCAGGCAGAAGGGCTTTTTCTTGTCCCGCTCGAGAATGTCGAGGGTACGGTCGACCAGCCAGTCGGTGGCAAAGCTCTTCTCGTCGGCGCCATCCAAACCGTAGCTCGGTTTTCCGTTCTGGCGGGAAGCGACTTGCGGACCGTCCTTGGTGACCTCGAACTTTTTCCAATGCCCACGATTGAACATGAAACGGTTGTCGGAAAACCCGAATTTTCGGGCCGGAGCCCAACCGGGCTTGCCATTGCCGTCCAAGTGCCACTTCCCGAGATAGGAGGTCGCGTATCCGCGCTTTCGCAAGACCTCGGCAAAGGTGACGATCGAGTCCTTGAGCGGCATGTTGTTGCTGGGCGAGCCAGTGACCTGCGGATAAAGTCCGGAAACAAGCGATGCCCGGGAGGGCGTACAAACGGGTGAGGAGGCAAAGTAGTTCGTGCAAATCAAACCGTCTTTGGCCAAAGAATCGATCTGCGGAGTATCCACCTTGTTCCCTTTGCCCCAAACAAAGGCCTGCTCAGGGCTCATCTGGTCGCGGTAGCATCCGAGGGTGCGCAGGTTATGCTCGTCGGTCTGAATGATGATGACGTTGGGGGTATCGACCCCCAACAAAGACAGGGGAAGAAGGAGAAACAAAAGTAGTTTTCGCATGGGTTGGTTCGTAAGCGTTACAAGAGTTATTCGGCGATTTGAGGACGGGCCCAGTCCTTGGATTGATACCCTTTCGGTTTGGCCGGTTTGATCACCTCGATCAATTCGGCACCAGGGTCATAGAGGGGCCAGTCATCGGTGCGGAAGGGAGAGGAGGGAAAACCTTCCTTGTTGTAGAGCAGGTTGCGCTGGGAAGGGTTCATGGCCCACGCATAGCGGGCGGCCACAGGACTCTTGACTTGGGGCGAGGAAAGAACGATCGAATCCTTCTCGATCTTGGCATCCGCCCAGTGCCAAACCTTGTCCTTTCCAGCAAGGGCGAAGGCATCGAGTTTTCCTTTTCGGGCCGGAACAAGCCCCGACCCGACCGAGTCGAAGCGAAGAATGATCTTTCCATCCTTCACGGTATGCCCGGTCAGTACCGGACCTTCGTGAACGATGGGCAAGCCATAGGTCTTGCCCAGAGCAAGGTAAGCATGGCGCAAGCCGATCGGTTTCTTGTTCTTGGGGTGCAACGCGATTGCGTCGCCCGTATCGATGGTCACCGCCATGCCGGTATCATAGAGCGAGAGAGAGACCTTCCTCATACTTTCCCGGCTTACCGCCCAGGGGGATTCCGGGCCTTCGACTGGTTTGCTCTGGGGTGGGTTCCAACTGGGAAGCTGGGTAAAGTAAACGGGGAAACCATCACTCACCGCCCCCCACGAATCGCCGTGGCAAGATGAACGGTAATGATCGATCATTCGCCTGAGCTGAACGGCGTAATGCTCGGCCTGAGGCGCGTTCTTGGCATTGCGTTCCCCTTGGTACCAAACCATTCCCCGAATCGCATAGGGCCGGATGGGAACGATCATGGCGTTAAAGATATGGGCAGGGTACTGGTGCCCAAGGTCGGAGGGCTTGGTGATAATGGGCGGAGCGAGCGGTCTGAACTGATTCTTCATGGTCTCTCCTCGGTCGATCTTCGCATTGTACTCGGCCAGTTCCTTCCCAAAAGCCGCCAAGGCTTTTTCCCGGCTCGCTCCACGGGCCTGCAACCTCTTGGCCACTTCGTCATACGAGCGCTTGTGGGCCTGAGCCCGGGGATCGTCTTTCTGGATGCTCCAAGGCATCCATCCCTCGATCGGCGTACCCGCATAGGCGTGCTGGATGATCCCCACAGGCACGCCAAGGGTCTGGTGTAATTTCTTCCCAAAATAGTAAGACACCGCAGAAGTCTCGGAGGCTGATTTCGGATGGCAAGCTTTCCAACTGGCCAGCCGGTCGCGGTTTTCCTTGAGTGGCTCGTGCCAATGCTCGCGGGCCGAGCGGAAGATCCGGAAATGAGGAAGATCAACCTTGGCTTCCTTCTCCGCCTCGAAGGAATTCCCCATTGACCAACCCATGTTGGATTGCCCGGCGCAAAGCCAAACTTCACCGATCGCCACGTTTTTGAGAACGATCTTGTTACTCCCTTGAACCGTTACCTGATGACCGGTTCCGGCCTTTGGGGCGTAAGCGATGACCATCCACCGCCCGGAACTGTCCGTAGTCGCGGAGTGAGTTCCCCCCCAGCTTGTCTTGACCGTGATCTTCTCCTTGGGATCGGCCCATCCCCAGATGGGGTTTCCGCCCAACTGTTGAAAAACCAAGTTATCCGAAAAGATTGCGGGTAAACGTACCTTGGCCGTGCAAAACAGCGGTAGAAGGAGAGAAAGCAGAACGCCTCTCACGACTTACCTCCCGAGTGGTTTGAGACAAGCCTCGGCAAACCGGCGACCGAGCGTCTTGTAGCCCTCGGCGGAGTAGTGCAGATCATTCTCGATGTCCTTGCCTCTGCGGTTCTTCCCGTCGTTAAGGTCATCGGTATCGATCCAGGCAAACTTGGGGCTCGAATCTGCGACCTTGACTTGGGCCTTTCTCACCTTGGTCCAGTGAGGATAGCTCTTGTTGCTCATGTCAAAGTCGCTCAAGCGTCCGATGGCAAAGGTCATTTCCTTGGGGTTTCTTCCCAAGTCCTTGGCCAACTGGACATGAAGACCAACGAGAGCCTCTTCATAGAGGTCGCCCCACCCCATCTTGGCATCCCGTTCACCCTGCATCCAGACGAAGCTGACACTTGCGAGCTTTTGGCCTTTGATGGCGGGATTGACCTTACCCATGAGACGGTCATAGAGGTCGCCAGACTGAGCGGGCTTTTTCCCTTGCGGATCATGCCAACCTTTCCACCAGCGGTGGATGGGTTGCCCCCCGAGGGCATCCTGGACGACGATGACCTTGTCCTTGCCCAGGGCCTTTTCGACGGCCGGGGTAAAGGCTTCGTCCGGGCGGTGCCCCTGCATATTGGACTGCCCGGAAAGAATGAACAGGTGCTTGGCATGATGCTCGGCTACTGCGCTCAGGCAGAGAAGAAACGAAAGGAGAATGGTTTTTGTTATTTTCATGGGATTGATGGATGATGGAATTGAAAGGACTTTAGTTTTTCTTGGACTTGCCGGCACCCTTCTTTTCATTCTTCTTGGGCTTCTTGTTGCCCTTTTCGCCCTTGGGTTTTTTTGGCTCTGCGGGCAGCGGATTCCTTTTCCAGGCCCTGAACGTAGGCTTCCACGAAGGCGGCGTCTTCGCGCTTGCGGAAAGGCTCGATCAGGGGGTCTTCGGACTTGACCATCCACCTGGCCAAAGTCGACCGGAGTTTTTTCAACTCGTCCTGATGCTCGGGGTGAGCGATCAGGTTGACCAGACAGTCGGGATCCTCATCGACTTGATAAAGTTCCTCAGGCACGCGGTGACGGTAAAGATCGAGACGGGCGGCTAGTTTTTCATCGGTCTTGGCCAACTCGACCATGCGCTTGCAGGTCATCGTCCCGTTGGTCGCGGTGGCGAAGACCCGCTCCCCATTCGACCAGGGGTTGAATAGGTAGAGGTATTTTTTCGTCTGGACGGCCCGCATGGGATCGCGCGAACGACCGGCGTTTTCATTGTACTCCTTGATCACATAGGTCCGGCCGGCCTGTTTCTCTCCCTTGAGGATGGGGAAAAAAGACCGGCCATCCAGGCGTTTGGGAGAGGCAATGCCGAGGGCTTCCAGTATGGTAGGCAAAAGATCGACCACCGAGACCATGTGGCGCTTGTCAACGATACCGGGTCTCACGAGTTGAGGGTGACGGATCATGAGGGGTGTCCTCGTGCTTTGGTGATAAAGCTGAGTCTTGGCAAAAGGCAAGGGCATGCCATGGTCGGACAGAAAGACCACTATGGTATTCTTCGCTTGTCCGCTCTTCTCCAAGGCATCGAGGACCGCACCGACGCAATCGTCCGCCCGGCGGACGCTTGAGTAGTAAAGCGCCAGTTCCTGCCTGACTTGAGGGTCATCGAAGAGAAAACCGGGAACGGGCACTTCATTGGGTTTGAAGATCCGACTGGGGACGTGCGGGTCTTCCTTTCCTCCTCGCACTTGCGACCAGAAGGGCTTGTGCGGATCGGAAACGTTAACCGACAGGAAGAAGGGCTTGCCCGCTTTTTTTGCATTCGCAATCCCCCGGACCGTTGATTCGCCATACGAGGCAATGTCCTTGAGATGGGTTTTCCCGCCGTCGGGAAGATTTGTCAGGTCTTCGTCCCAGGCATAAGGTTGATAAGGGGCCGAATGACTGACCTTGCCACGTATGGCCACGTAGTACCCGGCCTCCTTGATCAGATCGGCCATGTGAGGCCAGCCAGGATCCTTGACCTGATAGAACCCCTCGATCTTGTTGTTGTGGGAATAAAGCCCGGAGAACATCACATTGCGGCAGGGCATGCAATTGCCCACCGTGACGTGGGCATATTCGAACCGCAGGGATTGCGAGGCCAGACGGTCCATTCGGGGACTCGTACCCTCGAGCTTCGAACCATAGACGCCGACCGAGTCGCAACTCATATCGTCCACGGTGAGCAGAATCAGATTCGGGCTTTTTTCAGCAAAAGCATGGCCAATAGAGAAACCAAGCAAAACAAAGACTAAACGAAACATACTAAGGATCATTTGGAGAAAGGTAAAAAATGAGGAATGTGAATTTTTCTGTAAAAGAAAGTAAAGCAGATAACGATAAATCCCTTAATCAAGAATTTACCAAATCCCCTGTTTTTCAAGCTGAATGGTAGCTTGTTCGGCCCAACCTCGATTTGCCGCAGGACTGGCTGGGCTTGGATGCAACACCTTGCCAATCCTTACCTCCAAACCCGCCAAGGCCGAAATAGCTCGAGCCTCGGCAAATCCTCCTACGGCAACCAGCCAATCAGGCTCGAGAATACTCACCGCCAAACGCAGGTAAAAGTCGCAAGCCGCCATAAGTGGCTTTCCCTCTGCAGCGGGCAGCTTGTCAGGAGTTCGGTTACGCCCCCCCTCTTCCATAAAAGCAAGAGGACAAAAGTTCGCCACAAGATGATTCTCGAAGAAGACGGAGGCCGAGCTGAAACGTTCAG
>JABHOU010000506.1 GCA_018695085.1 Opitutia bacterium
ACGGCTCCGGCGGACAGGGTGGCGTTGAGGTCCTGCCGAATGCCGGCCGAAAGACGTGATCGGGTGATTGTAGCATTTAGCTTGGCGAGCACTTGGGGAGAGAGCATGTCGAGCGTGATGGCCCCTACCTTGACGCTCTCTGCCAATTGAGCGAGAAGCGCGTTTCTAGCCAGTTCGGCGGTTAGGGCGTGGGGAGTCGAGGTGATCCGCTGATCGGGCTGCAGGTGGAGCCATTGTTGGGTATCGGCTCTGTAAAATCGTACTTGGAGATAAAGCTCGGGATGGTCGAGAAACAGTCCCGCGCCAATGGAAGTCATTCCCTGTCCTCCCAAGAGAACGATATAATGACCACGATCTACAGGAACCTCGATTGAAGTATTGGCATCCACCCCGTTTCTCCAATGAACGGTGCCATTGGCATCGCGAAGAGCAAAAGTGAATTGGGCCGCACCGTCAAAGTTGACTCCGTTTATGGCGACCTTTCCGGAATAAGTAACAGGTGCCGAGAAGAGAAAGGTTCCTAAGTTGATCGTTAGGAAAAGGCCAAGCAAGACATACGATTCAGGAAATCTCCAACGTCTCCAAGCTTGCCGAATGAAACCCATGACAAGTCATGATCGAAGAGCCAAAGGCACAAGTCAAATGAATTAGGATCAGCTCTCCTGTCAAGGGGAAGCTCCACCCACCCCGACTAACTGAAAGTTATGAGTTCAACTTCTCGGAGAGCAGGTCTTCGAGCTTGCGGACGTCTGCAGCGAACCTGCGAATGCCTTCGGCCAGCTTTTCGGTGGCCATCGGATCTTCGTTGAGAAGGAAACGAAAGGCGTTCTCATCCATGTGAATTTTCTCGGCGTTGGAAGCGTGGGCCTGTTCCTCGGTAAGCTTGACGGAGACATCCTCGTGGTCGTTCTGCATTTCCTCGAGCAGGTTCGGGCTGATTGTGAGAAGATCGCAACCGACCAGTTCCTTGATTTCTCCGGTATTGCGAAAACTGGCTCCCATGACCTCGGTCTCGTGACCGAATTTCTTGTAGTAGTTGTATATGGCGGTGACGGACTGCACGCCGGGATCGTCGGCTCCGTGAAAATCCTTGCCCGAGGTTGCCTTGTGCCAATCGAGGATGCGCCCCACGAAGGGAGATATGAGCTGCGAACCAGCCTCGGCGCAGGCGATGGCCTGGGCGTGGGAGAAAAGCAAAGTCATATTGCAGTGAATGCCCTCTTGCTCGAGCACGCGCGAAGTCTCGACGCCTTCCCAAGTCGTAGCAAGCTTGATGAGGATACGATCGCGGGAGTGGCCGGCTGCCTCGTACATTGAAATGAGTTTGCGGGCCTTGGCCAAGCTGGCCTCGACGTTGAAGGATAGACGGGCGTCGACCTCGGTGGATACGCGACCGGGAACAATAGCGAGTATTTCCGTACCGAACCTTACGAGTAGGCGGTCCATGACTTCGTCGACGTCCGACACGCCCTCCCCTTTAGCAGAGGACACTACGTCGTCGACGAGTGCGGAATAGGTTTCTTGAGAAGCCGCCTTGAGAATAAGGCTCGGGTTGGTCGTGGCGTCGCGTGGTTCGTATTCGCGAATGGACTCGAAGTCGCCCGTGTCGGCGACGACGATGGTGTGTTGCTTTAGCTGGTCGAGGACAGAGGGAGAATCGCTCATGAGGACTGGGTGTTAGGTGTGAGTAAACGAAAACGGCCCGAGGTTTGGAGTCTCGGGCCGTCTTGAAAAGGTCATTTTTCCGGGAGCTGTATCAGCTCACGTTTCTATTGATGCAATTGAGGTCATCGAAGGCCGATACGAGACGCTTGACGAATGCGTTTTCGCCGGAACGCAACCAAGTGCGTGGATCGTAGTACTTCTTGTTGGGTTTTTCGTCCCCCTCGGGGTTGCCGAGCTGGGCGTTGAGATAATCCTTGTTTGCCTTGTAGTAGTCGTGCACGCCGTCCCAGTAGGCCCATTGCATGTCGGTGTCGAGGTTCATCTTGACGACACCGTAGCCGATGGCTTCGCGAATGTGCTCGCGCGAGGAACCGGAACCGCCATGAAAGACGAAATGAATAGGTCTGTCCCCCGTGCCGTGCTTCTCTTTGACGTAATCCTGAGAATTCTTGAGGATGATCGGGGTAAGCTCAACGTTACCAGGCTTGTAGACACCATGAACATTGCCGAATGCTGCGGCCACAGTGAAACGATGGCTTACTGTCTTGAGGGTCTCGTAGGCTTGGTTGACTTCCTCGGGCTGAGTGTAGAGCCGAGAACTGTCGATATCGGTATTGTCTACGCCGTCTTCCTCCCCACCGGTGACACCGAGTTCGATCTCGATGGTCATACCCAGTGGAGCCATACGCTTGAAGTATTCCTTGCAAGTGCCCAGATTTTGGTCGATCTCCTCCTCGGAAAGATCAAGCATGTGCGAACTGTAGAGAGCTTTTCCTTCCTGTTCGTAAAACTTCTCACCTGCGTCGAGCATGCCGTCGACCCAAGGAAGAAGTTTGCGAGCGGCGTGATCGGTGTGGAGGACCACGGGAACGTCGTAGGCCTCGGCCAAGGCATGAACGTGCTTGGCCCCCGATACGGAGCCGGCGATGGCAGCCTTTTGATCATCGTTCGAGAGGCTCTTGCCGGCATAGAAGACACCGCCACCATTGGAGAACTGAATCATTACGGGGGATTTCACCTGAGCGGCCGTTTCAAGCACGGCGTTGACCGAGTTGGTGCCAACCACATTGACCGCCGGAAGCGCGTATTCGTTTTCTAGGGCATCGTTGAAGATCGCTTGAACGGCGTCTCCGGTAGCCACTCCACTTGGGAATTTATTACTCATGATTGTATATTGTCGTTTTATGAAAAGGGTCGATATTACTGGAAAGAGAGAAAGTAAATGATATCAAAACGTAAGCTGGAAGGAGTCGAAAGAAAAAAAACAGGCTATCGCCCGAAGCCAGAAAGGTAAAAAGGCCAAATGCGGGCGATCAGCGAAGTAAATCGCCGACGTCGCCCTGCCCCACCGCTTTTTCCACCTCATCTAATTTGATGAATGTGGTTCGGGTATGTGGAAGTTTGTAACGCTTGAAGACCCCCTTTTTCAAAAGGTAGTAGAGCTTGCGTTGAGATACCCGAAGGACCTTGGCGGCCTCTGAGATTCGAAGAATCTTTGGTGCCGGGGGTTTACGGAGCTCGTCCATGTAGTTTTCCTGAGCCATGGCCGTGGATTCCAGTTTGTCGATTCGCGTATCTATAGAGTCGAGTCGTTCCTTGATTTCACTTAGAGCAAGAAAAATGATTTCGTTCTCAATCACGAATTCATCGGAAATGCCGAGTTCAAGAGCTTTTTCATTACGAAATTTGACGGCGTCTATACGGCTGCGAAAATACTTCCTGTGCCGTTTTTGACGGAAGGTCCAAGTTATGCAGTGAGAAGATGCGCGCCCGGCAACAAAGGAGTAAGAGACTTTCATGTCGTCGAAATGATAAAGGTAAGATCCGAAAAAGAATTGCCTTTCGCCGAAGAATCTTTGGATTGGAAATTGATTATGCCACAGATGACTCGAAACGAAAGGCTATGAGCGAAAAGAATTTTCCCGAAGTTGTAAACGAGATTCACGAAAAGGATGCACGCTACGGCAAAGGGGCGTATTTTTTTGTCCGTGAAGCCTTGGATCACACGCTCAAGACAATTGAAAACTCCCCAAAAAAAGATACGGGGCATGTTTCCGGCAATCAAT
>JABHOU010000359.1 GCA_018695085.1 Opitutia bacterium
CTATCGCTTGAAAACGACCGTTTCGGTTGACTATCCCGATTTCCTCGGCATCGACTCCAGCTTCCCTTGCGGCGGACAACACCTCGGCAAGCTTCTCCGGCTTAACAGCCAATACGGCTCTGCCTTGGCTTTCTCCAAAGAGAAGCGCATCCAGCCGGTTGGAGGGGCCTCTAGACCCAAAATTCAGGTCCACGCCGAAGGTCTCGTCGTCAAAAAGCATTTCGGCCACTGTAACGAGCAAGCCACCCTCGGAAATGTCGTGTGCGGCAGATACGCAACCTGCTTGAATTTGGCTGATGAGCAAGTCCTGCAAGTTTTTCTCGGCATGAAGGTCGACTTCGGGAACCTTGCCCTCCTTCCGGTCGTGGCGGGTCTGCATGAAATAACTTGCGCCTAACTCAAAAGGTAGCCCTCCGAGAAGAACAAGAGTCTCATCGCCGCCACTTATGAAACTGCGGGTGACGTCTTCACTTCCCTCGATGAGCCCGACCATCGACACGACGGGTGTGGGATCGATGGCCCCGTCCCCGTGCTCGTTGTAAAGGCTGACGTTACCTCCCACCACCGGCACGTCGAAGAACTTGCACGCTTCGGCCAACCCCTTCACGCACTCGCTGAGCATATAGTAGACTTCGGGCTTGTTGGGATTTCCAAAATTCAAGTTATCGGTCACTGCCAAGGCACGAGCCCCCGAACAGGCCAGATTACGCATGCATTCGACAAAGGCGATCTGAGCCCCGCGATACGGGTTTAGGTAGCAGAAACGATTGTTGCAATCGTTCGAAATCGCAATGCGCTTGTCGATCCCGGCGATGGCGAGGTGAACGACTCCCGCATCGCTCCCGGGAGCAACCGTGGTGCCGGCCATGACCATGTGGTCGTATTGTCGCCATATCCAATGCTTGGAGGCGATAGTCGGGTGCTCGAGCAGTTGGTTGAGAGCCTCTTCCACTTCCCCCGCTTGCAAGTCGGCGTACTTGTTCGGCGTCCAGTCGCGAGCATCGGCGACGTGGGCGGGTTCTTCAGAAGGTTGGTCGTAAATCGGCGCCTCGTCGGTCAAGGACTTGGCGGGAATATCAGCCACCACAACGCCCTTGTGACGCACGACCATGCGGTCGCCTTCCTTAACCTCTCCTATTTGGACAGCGTGAAGGTCCCATTTTTCGAAAACCTCCTCCAGTTCCCTCTCGCGTCCACGATTAACGATCACGAGCATGCGCTCCTGGCTTTCCGAAAGCATGATCTCGTAGGAGTTCATGCCCTCCTCGCGCTGAGGAACGAGATCGAGATCAATTTCAATGCCGGCGTCGCCTCTTGAAGCAGTCTCGCAAGAGGAACAAGTCAATCCGGCCGCACCCATGTCCTGAATGCCGACGACCAAGCCGGGAATAACCATCATCTCCAAACAAGCTTCCAGCAAGAGCTTCTCCATAAACGGGTCGCCCTTTTGGACGGCGGGACGATCCTCGGCGCTTTCCTCGGTCAGTTCGCGGGACGCGAAACTGGCCCCGCCCAACCCGTCGCGACCAGTGCCGGGACCAACGTAGTAAACGGGATTCCCCACACCCTTAGCGGCTCCACGCTTGATCTCTTCATGTCGCAGGACTCCCGCGCATAGCGCATTGACAAGCGGGTTGCCCTCGTAAGCCTCGTCGAAATAGACGTCGCCTCCGACATTTGGAATACCGAGACAGTTACCATAATGTGAGATACCATGAACCACCCCCCGAAAGAGGCGTCGAACCTGAGCTGAATCAATGGAGCCAAAGCGCAAGGAATTCGTCAAGAGGAAGGGCCTCGCCCCCATGGTAAAGATATCGCGCACAATTCCACCCACACCAGTGGCGGCTCCTTCGAAAGGTTCGATGGCGCTGGGATGATTGTGCGACTCGATCTTGAAGCACACGCCCCAACCGTCTCCGACGTCGATGACCCCCGCATTTTCCTCGCCCGCCTTGACCAACACTTGCCCAAGGGCATCCTTGTCGGCCTTTTCCGTGGGGAAAAGCCTGAGAAGCTTGCGAGTGTTCTTGTAGGCGCAGTGCTCCGACCACATGACTGAAAAGATCCCGAGCTCGGTCAGATTCGGCACGCGACCCAAAATCTTCTTGGCCTGTTCGTACTCCTCTGGGAGCAGACCATGCTCCGCCACAAGCTCGGGAGTGATCTCGACGTTCAAGGTGTCGTCCGGGTTCGGCGGCGGAACGGGACGGGCAGCTGGTTGATCGGTAGTTTCTCCACTCATGCCGATGCCAATTCTACGGGTTCGCCCAACAAGGGAGCCAAGAAAGCTCGCAAGACATCAATACCGTCCAAGCCGGGATGAAACGGTTCCACCACCCGTTCGGGATGGGGCATCATGCCAAACACGTTCCCGGCGGCGTTGCGAACGCCCGCGATGTCGTTTACGGAACCATTCGGGTTACCGTGCCCGGAACCGTCCGCGGGATCACCTGCATAACGCAGGAGCACTTGTCCGTTCGCCTCCAGTTCGCTCAAGTCACCGGCATCCAGACGGTAGTTTCCTTCGCCATGGGCGATCGGAAGATAAATCTGCTCGCCTAAGTTGGCCTTGCTGAAGTTCTCGGTCGAATCCTCCGGCGCCAAGCACTGGTTAACGCAGCGAAACTCAATGCAATTGTTTCTGATCAAGGCGCCCGGCAGCAAACCCGCCTCGCACAGAATTTGAAAACCGTTGCATATGCCGAAGACGGGACCGCCCTTTTCGGAAAAGGTCTTCAAGTCCTCCATGATCGGGGAAAACCTGGCGATAGCTCCGCAACGCAGGTAATCGCCGAAGGAAAATCCTCCCGGCACAATCACTGCCTCGGTCTCGACCGGAAGTGCCGACTTGTGCCAGACTCGTTCCGCAGGAAGGCCGATCACGTCGTTTATCGCATGCCACGCATCCCAATCGCAATTGGAACCGGGA
>JABHOU010000509.1 GCA_018695085.1 Opitutia bacterium
AAGCACTATTGGAATTTTTTTCCCGAGCTTCTGGGTTTGTATGAGAGTCAGTGTTTCGAACAGTTCGTCCATCGTTCCGAAACCGCCGGGAAACACAATTAGAGCCTTGGCGTGGTAAAGAAAGTAAAACTTTCGGACGAAGAAATAGTGGAACTCGAATGAAAGCTCGGGAGAAGCGAATTCGTTTACGCCCTGCTCGAAAGGTAGGCTGATTCCCAAGCCAATTGATTTTCCACCTGCTTCGTGGGCACCCTTGTTTGCAGCTTCCATCATGCCTGGTCCTCCACCAGAGCAGACGAGGAATTGTTGGTCGGCATCCCGAATCTTGAGCGACCACTCGGTCAGCATCTTCGATAGTTCGACGGCATCCCCATAGTATTTGGAGAGACGCAACACTTGTTCCGCCTTGGTTACTGAAACGACTTCTTCGGGTGTACGCTCTGTTTCAGTGGGGAGATTTTCCAGCAAGTGTTCCAATTCTTTTTGGGCGACTTCCGGATCCTTGGATCGGGCCGAGCCAAAGAAAACAAAGGTATGGTTCACCTCGTTTTCAAGTAACCTGTGCTCAGGTTCTATTAGTTCGCATTGCACTCGTATGGCCCGAGCCTCGGGACTGTTCAGGAAATGGTCGTTGCTGTAGGCTTTGGGTGGTTCGTTACTCATGGATATACTCTGGTAAGAATTTTTAAGAAAATAATTCTGTGCTACGAAATGTGCTTATTGCTTAGTATTTTCTTAATTTTAATTCAGTCTCATTTATAGAAATTTCAAGATCAGAGCCTTGTTGTTGATTAGTAACAATTCCAGTCCTGCTGAAAGTATAGAGGGATCTGTGGCATCGCTATTTATTACAACACTATCATCGCAGTGTATTCCGAATATGAAAAGCAAAACTTTTTGCTATGGGTTTGACCAAAAGAATACTCTTAAATAATTAGTGGTCAATGCCCTCTCATCGTGATGTCAGAATTGAAAGTGCTTCACTCCGTTTCATTCCTGTTGAAACTCGCGTGCCTCTTAAATTTGGTACGGAAACACTCACTTCCGTCACCTGTGCCCGGGCCAGCGTTACTGTCACTAACGCTAGCGGCGTACAAGCAACAGGGTGGGGCGAAACCCCACTCAGCGTTCAGTGGGTTTGGCCTTCTTCCATTTCTTACTCTGATCGTCACGATGCCCTCAAGGATTTCACTGAGAGCCTCTGCTCCAAAATCTCCTCCATCTCTGCGTACGGTCACGCTTTGGGGTTGGGGCATGAATTCCTTTTTAATCGCCTTCCGAAAATCCTCGCCGACTTCAATGCAGGGCTTCGACTTGGACAAGAACCGATACCTTGGCTCGGTGCCCTCGTTTGCGCTTCCGCCTACGACATAGCGCTCCACGACGCCTACGGCAAAATCAACGGACTTCCCGTCTACCAAGCTTACGGTCCCGAGTACCTGAATCGCGACCTCTCCGACTTTCTTCAACCTGCGGAAGATTCCGAAGTCTGCTTCGAGGGGAAGACTCTCGCCGACTACCTTCACCCCTCACCGAAATCCATTCAACCCGTTTGGCATCTCGTGGGAGGTCTCGATCCCCTGACCCCCGCCGATCTGGCTGGAGACGAACCGGACGACGGATACCCCGTACACCTAGAGGACTGGATCGCCCGCGATGGTCTCAACTGCCTCAAAATCAAGCTTCGCGGCAACGACGCCGATTGGGACTACGACCGGCTCGCCGCCGTTGGCTTCATCGCCAACAGGCTCGGCGTCGATTGGCTAACCACTGACTTCAACTGCACCGTAACGGATCCCGCCTACGTCAACGACATCCTCGACCAGCTCCTTGTCGATGAGCCCCTCACCTATGCCAAGATCCTCTATGTCGAGCAGCCGTTCCCTTACGACCTCGAGGATCACCAAATCGACGTGCATTCCGTTTCCGCCCGCAAGCCGCTATTCATGGACGAAAGCGCTCACGATTGGGAGCACGTCCGACTCGGTCGCGAATTAGGTTGGACGGGCGTTGCCCTCAAAACCTGCAAGACGCAGACAGGCGCCCTGCTGTCCTTCTGCTGGGCGAAGGCCCATGGCATGACCCTCATGGTTCAGGATCTCACAAATCCCATGTTGGCTCAAATCCCGCACGTTTTGCTTGGCGCTCATGCGGGCACCATCATGGGGGTCGAAAGCAACGCCATGCAGTTTTATCCCGAAGCCTCGAACGCCGAGGCAAAGATTCATCCCGGCCTCTATCAACGCAGGCATGGAACTCTCGATCTCTCCACCATCGACGGTCCTGGTTTCGGTTACCGTCTGGATGAAATCGAACGCGAACTCCCTTCGCCGGTGGCGGAAGCCTGAGGCAAGAACTCAACCCCTCGTCCCTCTACGGGGTAGGGTAGCTTCTATTCTTTGCCCGGCAAGGTGAGTGGCTTCACGAAGCGTCCCTTCGCCCGAACGACTTGATAGGGCGTAATTAGATCGAGTTCTTGGCGCGGGGTGGCGTCGCTTTCGAAGCCGCCGAAGTAGAGCAGGGTGACGACGGAGGTGGAGCATATGTACTCGGTGCCGAAGTCTTTTGCGTGGTCGGGTTTTAGATCCTCGTTCCAGAGGGCGAACATGCCCGTGAAGTCGTAGCCGAAGAAGTTGCCCGACTTTTCCTTGCAGCGGAGGATGCCTTCCCGGATACGACCAAGGTCGATGCGATCCCACTTGTCGAGACGATAGGCGTCCCAGTTGTGTGTTTGGAGGGAGTCTGCGTCCTCGTCCACGTTGACGCCCTTTACGCTCTCGCTGGTGAAGAGAACTTTCCTGCCAGGAGCGTCGGGGTCTTCCACAACGATGGCCAGGTGTCCGTACTTGAACAGGCGGTAGCCAATGACCGTTAACTTGCCCTTGGCGAACAGTTCCCGTCTGGCGCTCCATTTTTCCTTCCTGTAGGCGATTACGTCGCCGACTTGCAATTTGTCGACTACCTCGTTCCATACTTCGGGGGCGATTTTATCGGGCTCGGTGATGACGCTGGACAAGGCGAGCGAAGTGACGCTCAGAAAGGCGATCAATCCCACGGCAAACGCCAAGCGCCAACGATCCGCGCGGACCGACGGCTTTTCCCTAGCCCATAGAACCCAAGCCGAGACCACGGTGAGCGCTAGGGATGCGAGCGTCAGATAGTCAACCAAGGGGTTGGAAGGTTCGCCTTCGAAGGACAGGACTTTGGAAAACCGTCCAACGTCCTCGGGATCGGCATTGGCGGAAGGACCGTCCTCGGGTACGCTTTCCATCCATGCAACAGCCGCCCATCCCTCGGAATCTTGCAGCCAAACCAAGTGAGCTACCTCGTAGCCAATAAGGAGCAGAATCAGGATCACAAAGGTCTTCAGGATTTTTTTCACAATAGGCTCCATTTCAATAACTCCTTCTGACCTCGGAAAGGCGAGCAGAAAAATCTTCTGCTTTACGCCGAATGGTCTTCATTTCACCAAAAATGATACTTTCTTTAGATAGGACTTTTTTGATTTTCTAAATTAGCAACGATAATTAAATTTTAAGTGTTTTAATAACATCAGAAGCAATCCCACAAGTACTTAAAATGATAAACCTCATTAATCCAAACAAAGGAATTGTGCGGTATAAAACAACTTTCTTACAAAGTTGCATTTTTTTAAGATCGATAAACTTGTAGACCCTTCACAGGCACTATTCTGATTAAAAGAAAGAGTATAGTATTTAATTAAGTAAAGTTTATTTCATACTCTAAAGTATTTCTCCACCAGCTACTCTTTTACTCTATACTATTGATGTGGAGATGTCTCATGTGGGCAATTTGTTCGTTGGAAGGAAAAAGGATTTCGGATCCGTTTCCTTTTGCTTCGAGATCTTGGATCAGTCGGCAGTAGTTCACTGGAGACATTCGTTTGATCCCGAGGATCTATTTGGCACTGCTGTTTCTAATGCTCCCTAAAGCGTTATCCTTGGCGATGAGAGAATGAATCCTTTGCACCTAAGCTTTCATAATCAGACTATTCTAACTTGTCCCTCGGTGTCCGCTGGGATGCCAGCATGGCTTAGGCTTGCTCCACTTGCTTCCAAACGAGCCCATTCGCTCAATGGCCTTGCCTAATACCGCGGACCGAGCAAAACTCGACTAGCAGCACAAGCTAGCTGATGGCCGAGCTGGTACGGTGATGCAAGTAGCTACTGACATGGAACACTAGTCGTAACTTGACCCGTTCGAAGCTTTAGTCCAACATTAAGCTTAGACTTCTACGGTGTTCGAGAAGCACCTTGGTTCTTTTCCTTTACTCTGTTATAATAAGGGAATCATTTGTTTGGCGTTGGATGTCAGGCCGTAAATCGGAAGACAAAAGGCGTCACAAAGGTGCCCACCTAGACCTTGAAAGGTCAAAGAACCTATGACCGCGACGCACGGCACACGTAGGAGTCTAATTTTTCCAATTGATGAAAATAACCGATGTACGAGCCTATCTTTTGTCCTGCCCTATGTCGAGTCCTGTGCGGTTGCCGTTTTACGGCGGCGAGCGCTCCATCCTGAAAAGGGACGCGTTGTACGTAAAGGTATCGACTGATTCGGGTTTGTGTGGATTTGGTCCCGGGGCCGCCTCGGAGACAACGGCGGCGATGGTGAACGACGGGTTGCGGGAGTTGCTTGTTGGGCGGGAGGTCGGGGATCCATCGGGCTTCCCCGCTGAGATCCTAGCCAAGTTCGGATCAAAGGCATTTGTCGCCGCAGGAGCGGTGGAGCTGGCTTTGTACGACTTGTGGGGCAAGGCGGAGGGTTGCTCGGTGACCGATTTTTTGGGCGAACGAAAGCAAGATGCTGTTCGTTGCTACGGCAGCGCCGGCATGTACCAGTCGGCAGAGGAGTACGCGGCAGAGGCCGCAGCCGTGTGCGAAGCGGGTTACGTTGCCTACAAGTACAGGCCGGCTCTGGGGCCGGAGGAGGACGTCCGGACGGTGGAGCTTATGCGCGAGGCCTTGGGGCCGGATGTGGGTATCTGCATGGATGCTCATGCTTGGTGGCGAATGGGGGACAAGTCCTATGGGGCAGAGACGATCGAGGAGGTTGCCCGTGCGGTATCGAATTTGGGAGTGACTTGGCTGGAGGAACCTTTGCCTGTCGAGGACAGGGCGGCTTATGCCGCTTTTCGGGACAAGAAGATCGTACCCGTGGCAGCTGGCGAGCACGAGCACGACGTGGAGGGCTTTCGGGAATTGGTGGAGGGCGGGTGCGTGGATTTCGCTCAAGCCGACGTATCCCACCATGGTGGCTTCTCGGGACTTTCTGAAATTCTAGGCATTTGCGAAAGCTCGAAGGTAGCCTTCGCTTTTCACAATTGGGGCACGGCATTGGAAACGGTGGCGGACGCCCTGATCGGATCTTGCTTTACTCGTGAAACGGCAGCGTGGTTGGAGTACCCCGAGTATGCCCATCGAGATTCGCGGGTAATGTATCCCTATGCGTTGTCTGACGAACTGGTTCCCGATGCGCCTCGCCCGGTTAACGGTGAACTCGCTTTGCCCGATGGTCCCGGATTAGGCGTGACGGTGGATGAGAGGATGCTCGAAAAATATCCCTATCAGCCAGGGCCATGGAGCATTTTCGAGTTGGAGTCGCCTCCGTCCAAGTTGGCCTTGAGCGGCGATCACGCCCTGCCTTGGGCGGACGAAGAAGGAGGGTAGGGCGGTTATCCCGTTCAGGGACCGCTTTCGAGTTCCCAACCGGTTTTTGCTCCCGCCGCCCGCAACGCATCCGCAGCGACACCGTCCTTGCGAGCTATTACCCAGTCCAGTGCGGTGGCTCCGCGTTCGGCATGTCGAGCATTCACTTCGAGTCCGAGGTCCAGAGCCTTAGCCAGAATCCTGCTGTTTCCGGACATGGCCGCGGCATGAACGAGAGTGAGACCGAGTTCATCCCTTATCCTTGGGTCGGCTCCTTTTTCGAGAAGGTAATCGAAGGCATCCGATTGTCCTCCCGATGCAGCGTACAGAAGCGGGGTGGCGCCCCATCCGTCGAGAGTGTTGGCGTTGGTAGAGTTATCTTCAGGAAAGTGCGCCCGTAGGGCCACGAGGTCGCCGATGCCGGACGCGACATGCAAGTTGTTGCGTGGGGAAGCTCCACGGCGTTTGAGAATGGCAACGAGAGCCCTGTGCCCACCGGATGCCGCGTACTCGACAAGCCCGTTTCCTCGTGCGTCGGATGCATTCACGTCGGCACCCGAAACGAGGAGAAGATCGAGCGTGCCGGGGTTGCCGATACGAGCGGCTTCCATCGCGGGGGTGGCGCCATCGTTATTAAGCAGGTCGATGGAGGCATTGCGATCAAGCAGGAGTTGAGCAGCTTCCGGGTTTCCGCTCCATGCGGCCATGTGGAGGGCGGTGCGATTGGAGTCATCGCGCAGGTTTGGCTGCAAACCTGTGTTCAGGCATACTTTTAAAACTTCAACCTTTCCTTGCCATGCGCAGAAATGAAGAGGGGAAATGCCTCCGGCCAAGTTCAACGAGGAAATATCGTTCTTGTCCAGAATCCGCATAATCTTGGGGAAATCATTTTTCAGTATGGCTTCATAAAAAGATCTCGTCATTCGCCGAACTGATAGAGCATCAATGAAGGAGAATAACGATGATAGTCCGTTTTCATCAAGATCAAGCCATGTGATTTCCAAATCAAGCGAGTGAGCGTCGCTACCGATCGTTAGTTGCTTGGCAGTCTCGCAAGCGAGGGAGAAGGCGGGCTGGTCAAGAAGGGAGGAGGAACCGGATTTCAACAAAGGACCAAGCTTGACGAAATCGACGTGCAAGGCCGAATCGGCACTCTTGAGTTTGGCGGGTACGGCAAAAGGAGCAAGGCTTGCATTCGTATCCGAAGGGGGAGCCAGGGCAAAGAGATGACCACCGGATGGACTGGGGAAGGATTGTCGTGCAGTACCTGCGGAGTCGAGCAACCGGGCGAATTGCAGAGCCCATGAAGCGGTTGCGTTACTCTCGCCCTCCGCCTCGGGTCGCAAATGTCCAAGGAGGAAGTTCGCAAAGGGTTGGAGAAGATTATCTAAACCGGTGGCCCCGAAGGAGGCGGCGGATTGGCCGGGTATGAGTCCCCATTGCAAGTTTCCCGAAGGAGCGAATGGTTCAGTTTCGGAGTTTAAGTGCCGAACGGATGCGGAGAGAGCACCGGGA
>JABHOU010000193.1 GCA_018695085.1 Opitutia bacterium
AAAAGCAAACTGACCTAGGTTAAAAGTCAGCTCCAAGACCAAGTTCGATCAAATGATGCCTTAGGGGACCGAAATATTTGTTTTCCCCAGCACCAAGGTAACGATAGCCAAAACGAGCATGCAAAGATTCGGAAAAAGAGAAACCCAGATCGACGAGTGCATCGTAAGTATAGGTTAAGGAAGAGTCCGAAGGAAGGGGATGTGGACCACCAGGCAACATGGCAACCAGAGAATCCTCCCTGTTGGCAAAACCAACTCCAAGACCAAATTGAAACCAAGAGTTTGCAGACAAGTGATGGAGGAATCCGGCTCTAATTCCCAAATTAATCAACTCAGAATCACCGGAAACGGAGGAGAGTCCGCCTAGAGAGGAATCCTCAATGGAACCGAACTCGCTTTGCCCATACTCGAAGTGTATCTCACCAAACCAACGCCCAAAGTTTCTGCCTCCCATGAGACCGAAAAGATAACCAGTTTCAGTACCAAACTTCGAATTCCCCCCGAAACGAGCTTTATATCCAACCGATGAAGGCAGAGAAAGGCCGAAAAAGGGTAAAACGTAATAATCGCCAAGAGCCTTCCCCTTTGGTTCAGCCGCCACTATTCGGGAAGAGCCTGAACCATCACCTGTAGTCAAAGGAATGGAAGGTGTTTCAGCGAGAGGCTCGGGAGCAGGAATCCGCAAGCCTGCCTGAGAGGAGACCCCAAGTGCTCGAGCACGCGCTCCAAGCCGAGACAATCTTAATTCGAGACTTTCGATTGATTCTTTCCCGTAACCGGACAAAGTCCCTACTGCCTGGGCAATCAAATTACCATTCCTCCCATTATGTATGGCCAAGGCAAAGAGGAGGAGGGAGAATTTCAGGATCAAATTTCGCATCAATTATTCGTGAAATTCTAGCGAGCGAACTTCACGTTTATACCAAGCTTATTAAGTTCGTGGGATTCGCCAAAAAGAGAGAGTTCGGTCGTGATGAGACTGAGCCGGGTTTCGGACACACCATCAAATCCTTTGAGAACCGACAAAGCTTCGGCCACAGAAGTGGAACCGTGAAGCAAAGAGGAAAGCCTTTCGCTACTCGAGCTATCCGCATCCAGCCATTTCCGAGAGGCATAAGAGTAATACCATGGAGCGGAAGGTTTGGACTGTGACAGGTAGCACCAGGACTTCAGGTCGTTGAGATATCCGTAGGGAAATGCATTGCCTGACCAAAACCAGCCAAGGTCTTCATTCCACATCCAGATATTTTGGTTTCCAAGTATCGAAGAAGATACATAAGTCCAACCCAACTTCTCGTGGTAAACCCAAGACTGCCCAACTTGGTAGAAATAACCGAATCCATTTGAGTTGTTCCAACCAAGAGGAGTAATCACCAAGGATACACTGGCCGAGTCGCTAAGACCTTGCGGATCCAGAATCTTGTAGGTAAAGGAATCTTCTCCGAAAAACCCACTGGCGGAAGGTGTGTATAAAACTTTGCCTCCCTGAATGCTTACAACGCCAAATTTGGGATCAGATAAGATAAATAAGGTGAAATTTTCATCCGGATCGGGATTGGGACCGTCATTAGCCGTAACATCAATGGAGTAGGAAGCTTGACTCCCGGAAAACACAATAGTGTCATCTACCGCGACGGGCTGATCGTTAACGGGAAGAACGGATAGAACGATGGAGCGAGTACTGTCCAACAATCCATCGGAAATCCTGAGGGTAAATGAATCTTGACCAAAGAAGTTAGCATTCGGTCGGTAAAGAAGGGAACCGACTCCGGGGACTAGCGTACCGTAAGCGGGAGAAGACAGATTCGAGAAGGAGACCGAATCGCCTTCCGGATCAAATACTTTTAGGACCTGCATTTCGCTATCCTCATTGACGGTAAAATTACTCTCAATGAAATAGGGAGGTTCGTTCACGTTAGAAACTGTGACTTTCAGAAACTGCAAAGAAGAATTCAACCCATCACTGGCATTAATTTCCAAATCGTAAATATTGCTTCGATTACTCTCGAAATCGGGTGATTGTGCAAATTCCAACCGTGGCGGAGTCACATTTTGGTCGATGACAAAAAAAACATTATCAAGTTTTCCTTTAAGCAAAGAATAGGCAATAACGCTGGCGTTATTATCCGATGCGTTGAGATCGAGCACATGGGTGGAGTTACCTTCCGAAACAGAAGTTTCATAAACGGAACCCCAGGACGGAGGAAAAACTGGTGCGACTTCATCCACATCCACAACCTGAACGACAACCGATTCGATTACGGTGTGGAGACCATCCGTGGCGTTAACCTCCAAGAAGTAGTCATTACCGCCAAACTTAGATGCGGGAATTTCAAAGTCGGGTGCAACCTTGAACGACAATGCAC
>JABHOU010000511.1 GCA_018695085.1 Opitutia bacterium
ATATACATACTGGAAACGCGGCATGCCTCCGCCCCAGATGACTATGCTCAATGCCCCGATACGCGATGCTTGTGTAGCTCGCCGCGAACGTACAAATACCCCGACCCAAGCCTTGTTGCTTTTAAATGAAGGCGAATACCTGAAGGCGGCCCGCTCGCTCGCTCAGAAGGCCTTGGAAGCTGAGGCGACGGATGAATCCAAGCGACTGGTTTTGGTGTACGAGACCGTGACTTCCAAATTACCGGATGAGAAGGAGCGACAAGTTCTGTCCGATCTCACGCGAAACCTGCAAAAGAACTACCTCGAGCAACCGGTGCTGTCGGATGCGATTTGCCACGGTTTAAACATTGGAGACGCAGAGCAAAAGGCTCAGCTTGCAGCTTGGACGGTGTTGGTCAATGCTCTCTACAACCTGGATATCACCAAGACCCGTGAATAGCATGAACGATCCTTTGACAGAATTCGATTTCCTCCAGTCCCGCCGCTCCTTTTTACTGAATTCGGGAATGGGTCTGGGGACGGCCGCCTTGGCTTCCTTGCTTTCCGGGCAGGCGTTCGCCGCCAAGACAAGTTCAGGCAGCAAGCCCAAGGCGAAACGGATCATCTTCCTGTTCATGGCCGGGGCCCCGAGCCAAGTGGACTTGTTCGATCACAAACCCGATCTGCACAAGCTCTTCAAAACCGAGCTACCCAAATCCATCAGCAAGGGGCAGCGTGTTACGGCAATGACTCGGGGGAAGCAGCAATTAGTCGCCCCCACGACCTTCAAGTTCGCTCAAAAGGGAAAGAGTGGTGTCTGGATGAGCGAATTGCTCCCTCACCTTTCCGCATCGGCCGACGACCTTTGTTTGGTTCATTCATTCAATACCAACGCCATCAATCACGATCCGGGCAAGACCTCTTTTTGCACCGGATCGGAAACTCCCGGCAAACCCAGCATGGGATCCTGGCTGAGTTATGGCTTGGGATCCTTGAACAATGATCTCCCCGATTTCGTGGTGTTGCCCTCGGCCTTCTGGAGTGGTCGGGTAAACGTTCAGGCCCTATATGCTCGCCTTTGGGGCAGCGGATTCTTGCCTTCCAAGTTTCAGGGGACTTCTTTTCAGACCGTTGGAGACCCTGTGTTGTTTCTCTCCAACCCCAAAGGCATCGACGGCAAGGTGAGACGGAGCATGCTCGACTCGCTGGCCGCCTTGAACCGCAAGCATCTGGCGGAGATTGGTGACCCGGAGATCCAGACCACCATCGCTCAGCAGGAGATGGCCTTTCGCATGCAGTCTTCCGTTCCCGAGTTGACCGATATTTCCAAGGAACCCAAGGCGGTTCTGGAAATGTATGGCCCGGATGTACACAAGTTGGGATCTTATGCGAGGAACTGCCTTCTTGCCCGCCGAATGGCGGAGAGGGACGTGCGGTTCGTGCAGCTTTTTCATCGCGGTTGGGACCATCACTCCAGCTTGCCCAATAACATGCGAGGCCAGTGCCGAGACGTGGACCAGCCCACGGCCGCCTTACTCAAGGATCTCAAAACGCGTGGTCTGCTCGAGGACACCTTGGTCGTTTTCGTCGGCGAATTCGGCCGAACCGTTTATGGTCAGGGCAACATTACCCGCGATAACTATGGTCGCGACCATCATCCCCGCTGCTTCTCGGGATGGCTCGCCGGTGGTGGCGTGAAGGGTGGGATACATTATGGCAAGACCGATGAATTCAGCTACAATGTGGTCGAGAACCCTGTTCACGTACGGGATCTACACGCCACCATGCTCCATCTGCTAGGGTTGGACCATGAGAAATTGATCTTCCCTTTTCAGGGTTTGGACCAAAAGCTTACCGGTGTTGAGAAATCGCGAGTGGTTAAAGATATTCTCGCTTGAATGGATTCATGCTCTCGACTCTTGAATTAAATATTTCGGGCAAGGAGAACAAACAGACTTTTTGTCTTTACCTGACACAATCACAAGTATTGATGAATAGGGAGAAACACCTTGAATTTTAAGACGGTTGCTCTTCTTGCGGTAGCCCTCGCCGTCACTTTTTGCTTCGCCGACGCAACTGAAGTTTCTTTTGACCGAGATATTCGTCCAATCCTATCCGACAATTGCTTTCATTGCCATGGTCCCGATGCCCAAGAACGGAAGGCAAAGCTCCGTTTGGATACGAGGAGTGGAGCCCTGGCTGATCTAGGTGGATATTCTTCAGTTGCTCCGGGAGATCCTGCAAAAAGCGAGTTGTTCCTCCGGATTTCTTCCGATGATCCGGAAGAAAAGATGCCTCCCCATGACTCTAATCGTAACCTGTCGAAGAAGGAAATCGATTTGCTCAAGCAATGGATTGCGGAGGGAGCCAAATGGAAAGGGCACTGGACCTTTGAGCCGATCGTTCGTCCCCCTGTGGACGACAAGGAGCGACACCCGATTGA
>JABHOU010000512.1 GCA_018695085.1 Opitutia bacterium
ATGTCGAATCTCCTTTTCCGTGACAAACACATGAGAAGAGTCAGCTCTTCCATCACCGTCCTTGTCCTCCAACACAATAATGGAACGACCTGCATCGACTCGAAGTCTTTGGTTGTAGTCAATTCCCTCCGTCAACCAGAGGCGTCCCTTAGCATCGAAATCCATTGCCACTGGGGAATAAATGAGTGGCGATCGAGCCCAGAGTTCTATCTGAAGGTCTTGCTTGCCAAGGTCAAAAGCCTCTACCGGAACTCCCTGAATGTCCCTATTCTCCTTGGCAAAGGACTCTCGGTCGGGAGCTCCGTTCAAATTCCAAGTACATGCCAATTGCAGGAAAAACAGATATTTGTATCGGCTGAAAAAGGATTTCATATCTTTGCCATAATGCATTGGCTCAATTAGACGAGAAAACTTTTTTTTCTATTCGATTGACCCCGAATTGTAGCATTGCCGGAAATGAGTCTGTAACGCATTATGATTTTACGCTGTTTATAAAATAGCATGTCCGGAACAACCCCCATCAGGCTTACCTACTTACTATTAGGCGTTGCATCATTTGTCGCCCTTTGGGGCCTGCTTGGCTGCAAACCTCACAAGTATCGTAGAGCATCGGATAAAGAAGTCTATGAAATCATTGATGACCGAAGTGAACTGGCCCTCGGTAAGCGCATGCAACATTCGATCGATACTGCATATTCCGAACGAACTCCCGATGACATTTTGGGTGACGAGATCATCCAAGACCGCAATCGAACTGACGCCAATCGAACTTTGACCTTAACGGACACCTTGAACTTGGCCGTAAAGACCAACCGAACCTATCAGTTCAATAGAGAAAAGCTTTACCTGCAGGCTCTGGCTCTGACTAATACTCGAAATCAATTTGCCTTCAGGCTTAAGAGCGTCGAACTGGATGTCGGCTTGAATCGTTCATCGGAGGGTTCTGAGAAAACTGTTTCCAACGCAAATATAACGGCTGAAAAACTACTAAGAGCCGGGGGCTCTATTTCCACATCTTTAGTGAATGATCTCGTGCTCTATTTCGATGGCACCCCAAAGATCCCCTCGATCACACTAAGCTTAACCCAGCCTTTACTACGTGGAGCAGGATCGGATATCGCTACCGAAGTGCTTACTCAAGCAGAACGGAACGTCGTATACGAGATTCGGGATTTCACTCATTTTCGCAACGAGTTCGCCTTGGAAATATTTGAGGATTACTTGAATCTGCTACAACTTGGGCAAAGCATGCGTCTCTCTTACACCAACTATCAAAATCGTATTTTTTTCCGACAGGAAGTGGATGCCCGGGCCGAAGGTGGACTCGCAGCCGAGTTCGAGGCAAAACAAGCCCTGCAGAGCGAGTATACGGCAAAGCTTTCGTATGTCGGAACCGTTAACAGCTACCGAAACAGCTTGGACAATTTGAAGCAGAAGCTCGCCTTACCATTGAACACTAACTTGAAGTTGGATTTCAAGGTCTTGGACGATCTGAGGGACATGGGGCTTCCTGAGATGCCTCTGGACGAAATTTCGGGGTACAGGCTTGCCTTGGACAATCGTTTGGACCTGATGAATGTGATCGATCGTTTCGAAGATTCAAAAAGAAAAGTCAAGGTCGCCAAGAGCGATCTCTTGCCTGGTTTGTCCATAGTTGCTGATGCAGCCTTGAGGGATCAGTTTTATTCATCGTTTCAGGCGGATTCCATCGAGACCAAGGCGGGACTGAAGCTTAACCTTCCTTTCGATCGACTTTCCGAGCGCAATGCGTATCGTTCTAGCCTCATTGCCTTCGAGCGGCAGTTGAGAACACTTTCAACTGAACTGGATAAGGTGTTGGACGGATTGCGCTCTGACTTGCGAAACTTAAGTAGGCAAAGACAAAATTACTTCACTCAACTTGAAGCTAGAAAGAATGCGGAAGAGAACTTGGAAGCAACCCGACAACGACTTCGTCTAGGTTTCCCCGGCGTTCGTACACGCGACGTAATCACCGCTCAGGATGCTCTCCTGCAGTCGCAGCTTTCTGTTTTGGGGGCAGGCTTGGAGCACCATAAAACCCGCTTGAAGCTTTTGAAGGACATGGGTACTCTCAACACCACTCAAGATGAGTTCTGGTTGAAAAACATTGGGATTCCCGAACAACAACCCCAACCCGGACAACTTCCTCAACCATTGGAGGAAGTCATTCCTCCCGAACAAATCCTAGGCCAATGAACATGACGAACGAGCCCAAAGAGAATCCCGACGCAAATTCTCGAACTTTCTTTCGCAAGTGGCTTCTGCCATCCATCGGATTAGCCTTTGCATTATCCGCTACCGCAGTAGTTCTATACCTTCTCGATCGGGAAGAGGAAGTGCAGCTGCAGGAAAAGTATTACCTCGCCGAGAAAGCCGATTTTCTTGTTACCGTGAAGCTTACCGGAACTTTGGTTGCCACGGATGTC
>JABHOU010000649.1 GCA_018695085.1 Opitutia bacterium
ACAAAAAGACGTGAATTAAATCTTTCGCCAGAGATTGAAAGAGGGTCATCCATAACTCACTCCTTAGGCAACCAAGGTAGCAGATGAGTTGACGGCATCGACAAACCGGCGAATACCGCAAGTGGAAGGCTTCCCATCCTCAAATAAAGCGTTGCACGCCGCTAAACCATGAGCACCAAAAGATAAAACATTGCCGACATCCTCTGGTTCCAAACCACCAATCAAGAAAGAAGGGATAGTTCCCAGTGAAAGTATTATGGATCGTAATTCTTCCGAATCCAAGACAGGGGCGAGATTTTGCTTCGTCCCCGTGTAACGGAAAGGTCCGACTCCAGCATAATCGCAAACGCCATCGGCAACTAAGACCTCGGCATCCGCCATTGAGTTAACGGTTCCGCCGATCAACACCTTTGACCCGAGTATCTCACGAGCCAATTTGGGAGACAGGTCATTACTTCCGAGGTGAACTCCATCGGCTTGAGCACGCAAAGCTATCTCGGGCGAATCGTTCACGATAAAAAGCGCCCCAAACTCTTGGCAAACACGAGCGGAGGTCTGGGCAGCAATAAGATATTCCGAAAACGAGAGGGATTTCGAACGAATCTGCACCCAGCTAGCACCGGCTTCGCAAAAGACTCGAGTCTGTTCGGCGTGGGAAACATCTGATAAGTCAGTCGTCAAGCATTGTAAACGAGGCAAAATCATAATCTTGAAGAATTTTCTTTTCCAGTCATAGCAATCTCCTCTAGCCAAGAACTGTTTTCCGAACCGCTGCGTGATGGAATAGCTGTTCGGTATCGCATAAATGCCTTTTGCGGATAGCGACTTCCCCAAACTCCTCCGAGAGCGGCAACTCCATCGAAACCCAATGACAACGAAACCCTTACTTTTTCGGGCACGATTCCTCCCAAAGCTACAATTCTAGGAAGTTCAACCCGCAATTTTCTACGGTCGACAAAAAACGAACGAAGTTCTGAAGCAGGAAATGCTGAATTATAACCCTGCTTGGAAACCGAATCGAAAATGGGACCCAGAAAGACATAATCAAGTTTTTCCTGGGAAGTAATCAACTCATCAAGTTGATGAAACGACCGACTAATTGTACCATCAACCTCTTTTGCCAAATATTGCTCTTTCGAAGACAAATGATACCCCGCAAATGGATATTCGGACAACAGTTCGGGTCTTCTGTGAATCACAGTTCTTTCAATGCACTCATCAGGAAATTCATCAAGAAACTTCCGAACTTCGTCCAAGGACCAATCAGGTTTCCGTACATGGAATCGAGACAGGCCCATTTCGAAGATTCTTCGGATCGTAGAAACTTCGTTTTTTTTCTTACTCGGCGAAGAAATAAGAATCACTTCCATCGAAAAGTCACCCTCCTTGAGTAGCTTGAACGATCAATATACGATCGCCATTGACCAGTTTGCGACTCATCCAATTTTCTCTGGGAACCACTTCTTCGTTCAAGGCAACGGCACATCCATTAGTCGACGAAAAACCTAGCTCATTGAGAGCTTCATCAAGGTTGCAACCGTCTGAAACTTCCCAAGTCTCATCATTTAGAGAAATATTCACTCCTTCTGTTCCTCCAAGTAGACTTCTCCTCCAAGAGCTCGAAACTCATCAGCCTTCTCCTGCATACCTATAGTCAAGGCATCTTCGGTATCGAGACCTTGTTCGTCGGCATAACGACGTACATCCTCGGTGATTCGCATTGAGCAGAAGTTCGGACCGCACATAGAGCAAAAATGAGCAGTTTTGGCATTTTCGTGAGGCAGAGTTTGATCGTGAAACTCGCGCGCTTTTTCGGGATCGAGGGAAAGATTGAACTGGTCTTCCCAGCGGAATTCAAACCGAGCCTTTGACAATGCATTATCCCTATATTGCGCGGCGACATGACCTTTGGCCAAATCGGCGGCATGGGCCGCAATCTTATAGGTAATGACTCCCTCACGCACATCTTCTCTATCTGGCAAGCCCAAGTGTTCCTTCGGAGTAACGTAACAGAGCATGGCGCAACCATACCAACCTATCATAGCGGCACCTATACCACTAGTCAGATGATCGTACCCAGGAGCTACATCAGTGGTTAATGGACCCAAAGTGTAAAAAGGAGCCTCGTGACACCAGTCCAATTGCTTGTCCATATTCTCCTTGATCATATGCATGGGAACATGACCCGGACCTTCATTCATGACTTGTACTCCGAAAGCCCAAGCTCTTTCAGTGAGTTCCCCCTGAGTCTTTAATTCGGCGAACTGCGCCTCGTCATTGGCATCAGCAATGGAACCTGGTCGTAAACCATCTCCGATGGAAAAGGAGACGTCGTAGGCTGCCATTATTTCGCATATGTCGTCCCAATGAGAGTAGAGAAAGTTCTCCTTATGATGAGACAAGCACCATTTGGCCATAATGGACCCACCTCTACTTACAATACCCGTCATACGGTTCCGAGTCAGAGGGACGTATCGAAGCAACACTCCTGCGTGGATGGTAAAATAGTCAACTCCTTGCTCCGCCTGTTCGATCAAGGTATCTCTAAATACTTCCCAAGTTAATGCCTCGGGTTTACCTCCGACTTTTTCGAGTGCTTGATAAATCGGAACGGTACCCACGGGAACTGGACAATTCCTCAAAATCCATTCTCTAGTACGGTGGATGTTCTTGCCCGTGGAAAGGTCCATCAAGGTGTCCGCCCCCCATTTGGTCGCCCATCGCATTTTCTCAACTTCTTCCTCCACTGAAGACGCCACTGCGGAATTTCCGATATTGGCATTAATTTTCACGAGGAAGTTACGACCGATGATCATCGGTTCCAACTCCCCATGATTAATGTTGGCGGGAATGATAGCACGACCACGGGCAACTTCGTCGCGAACAAATTCCGGCGTGATCTCGGTCGGGATAGATGCACCAAAAGATTCTCCATCGTGCTGGTGCTCGAGGGTATTTCTTAGAGCATCGGGAGTTGTTTTCAAATCCTCCGCCACCTTCTGAAGTTTCATATTCTCGCGAATCGCGATGAACTCCATCTCAGGCGTAACAATTCCTTGACGGGCGTAATGCAACTGAGTCACACAACAACCTGACTTCGCTCGTAAAACCTTCCTTTGGCTCCGATCGAAATCGGGCAATTCGTCAGGATTCCGCTCACCCGTCCTGCGGGCATGTTCGCCCGAGAGATAACCATCGTCTACGGGGACCGTTTCGCGTCCCTTGATCTCTTCCACATCCTCTCGACCAAGCACCCAGGACTCTCTAGGACTGGGCAACCCCTCAGCCACATTTTTATGAAAGGCGGAATCACCCCATGCTCCGGAAGTATCATAAATACGAATAGGCTCGTTTGGCTGAACGGAACCGTCCGTTCCATGCGTGTCCGAAAGTGAAACCTCTCTCATCGGAACAAGTATATCCTGACGAGAGCCACCAACGTAAACCCGGCGGGACCCTGGGAATAAACCACTGGATTCATTACTGTCTTCGACTGGTTCGACTTCTCTTATCATAAAGTAATCCTAAGTAATTGATACAAAACAATTCACCGCTGGGATCACTGGCCTCCTAGTCCACTGGTGGAGGATTGTTTTCCCTACGGCGATACGAATCGCATCAGGTTCCAAGGGTCGCAATCGGATCGTAACTGCCTCTCAGTCCCACGCCGGGAACTCCCCTAAACTGTTTCGGTTCACATCAAAGGAAACCAGAGAAATGAATGCAACAAAATTGCGACCGAAAAAGAATTAAAGGCCAAGTAATCGGTTCATCAAAGCCGCTGTTTTGTCATCACCGCCGTCACTACCCTCACGAGTGACCCAGCCTGAAAAATCAATTTTGTCTAGCTCTCGCCGGACTTGCTCCCAGTCGACGTCACCTTTTCCGAGCGGACAAAAACCATTCTTCACTCCCCAGTCCTTGACGTCCAACTTAACGATCCTTGATCCAAGTACGCGAATCCATTCATGACTAGGGGCAAACTTCTGCATATTGCCGATATCATAGTAAGCACCTACCCAAGGATTATCGATTGCATCGAGATAGTCGCGAAACTGCTCTGGTTTGTAACAGAAACCGTTCCAAACTGTCTCGATGAGAACGCGGATCCCCAAGTTACTCGCCAACGGCAAGACCTTGCGGATCTCGGTAATGGAGCGTTCCCATACGTGGTCATGCGTCTCGCCCTTACCCTTCACCGCACCCGGAACTAGCAGAACGGAGGAACCGCCAACAGCCTTGGACTCACGGATGGCATCCTCAAGTCCCTTGCGTCCAATATCGCGAACCTCCTCATTGGGCGAAGAGAGTCGCATCTTCCAGTGTTTATTGTAGACTACACCGTGCATGGGAAGTCCGACCTCGGAACAAGCCTTCTTCAACCCGACGAAATCCATTCCCGGGGCTGAACCCTCCACGCCATCAAAGCCCAACTCCTTCAATTTTTTAAGGCGCTCTAAATTAACTCGACCGCCATACTTCACGGATTTGTAAATCCGTCCACGGAACATTGGTTTGGGAACTGCCTCGGCGGCCTGTAGCTGTAATGCGCAAAAAGTACCGGCGGTGCCGGAGACTCCCGTTTTTTGAATGAATTCACGTCGGTTCATAGTCTATGATCTTAAGGATTAATGTAAGAAAGTTACTTTAAAGGCAGGAGGAAGGATCCCGACAAGGTAATGACCAAGCCGAGTAATGAAATAGCCGTCAATAGAACCGACCATGTCTTCAACGTCTCTTTTTCGGTAAACCCACTCAACCGCTGAACGACCCAGAAACCGCTATCGTTCATCCAGGAAAGTGTTATGGAGCCAAATCCAATAGCCAGAAAGATATAGACCGGATGGTAATCAAGCGCCGAACCATCCCCTATTACCGCAGACATCAGTCCCACTCCAGTTATCATCGCAACAGTTGCGGATCCTTGAGCAATACGGACCACTGCCGTGGCCAACCAAGCAAGCAAGACATAGGAAATGTTGAATTCCTTGGCCATACCCTCAATTACGTCACCTACCCCTGCTAGACGAATCATGCCACCAAATGCTCCACCCGCTCCGGTTATCAAGATGATGATACCTGCCGTACCGAGTGGACCTTCCAAAGCCGAACTCAGTTTTTGGGAAAGATCATCACCGGATCCTCGATGCTCTTGAACCAACTGTTTGCCAAGAAGCCATATCGCGACCCCAGCAGCACAAGACATTGCCACGTTCGGGTTCCCAAGGAAGGACAAATACTCAAAGATTGAAAGGTAGCCTTCAGACTTTAGAAAGCTTCCCGCAACAGCCGTCTTCATCATCAGTTTCAAAACCGAAACTAGCGAGATCAAGACAACGGGCAAGGCTATGGGAAGAGAGGAGAAGAAAAGAGGCGGTAGCTCCTCGTCCTTCTTGTCGACAATCTTGCGAAGTTCTTCTTTTGAGGTTCCCCCTACCTCACGCATCGGGATCTGATACTTGGCATCAAACCATGAAGCCATCTTAAGGACCAACAAAGCAGGCAAGATGCTAGCCAAAAGTCCGGCGATCATGGCATAGCCCAGATCCAGTTTCAGTCCGTCCGCAATCATGAGCGGTCCGGGAGTGGGAGGTACCATGGAATGGGTGATTGCTCCC
>JABHOU010000513.1 GCA_018695085.1 Opitutia bacterium
CCGAAATGGTCGACCCCGAGCACGAGGGTCGCGAATTCTTTTACGAGTACCACAGCAACGAGTCGGAAAGCGTAGATCAGGTGCTGTTTCACGCCTTGGGAGCTTGGCGCGTTCGTCCCGCCTTTCACGACGTCCTATGGAATCCGGCCTTTCGCATGGCGGCCTACCAGTTGCTGGGCGCGGGCTTCCGACTCTTCCACGATCAACTCTTCAGCAAACCGGCCAAGCACGGCAGCGTGGTGGCATGGCACCAAGACTACTCCTACTGGACTTGGACGACCCCCATGGCCCACTTGACTTGCTGGATGGGCCTGGACGACGCGGATACCGAAAACGGGTGCATGTACTATGTTCCCGACAGCCATCATTGGGGCCTCTTGGAAAAAACAGGATTGGCCGGCGACATGGATGCCGTGAGAGATGTCCTGACACCTGATCAGGTGTCCGACTTCGACAACAAGATACCCGTCGAAGTGAAAGCGGGAGAAGCCGCCTTCCATCATCCTCTAATGATGCACGGCTCCTACGAAAACCGCTCCGACCGCAAGCGTCGAGCCACCTTGATCAACGTCTTCGCCGATGGCGTGGTGAGCAACCGTGAAGACGATGGAACCAACGCCCCCGGAGCGGATAATTATCCAAGAATCCCTAAGGGCGAACAAATGAGCGGTGAGTATTATCCGCTTCTTCTTGATCCCGACGAAACGTTCGGCGGATTCGCCGACTCGATTCCAACGATCAAGAAGGTGTGATTCCGTGAAGCTAATTGCGACAGTTTTGGCATGCTTGACCCTAATCTGTATCCTCGAAAGCACGGAACGGGAGCATGTATTTAGCGACGAGGACAAGTCGTGGTGGGCGATTCAACCACTGACTGAGCCAGAGATCTCGACTCATGGAAAGAAATGGGCCCGTAACGAAATCGAGGGCTTGGTGGCTCGCGAACTCGTAAGAAGAGCCTGTGAGTTTTTCTCGACTCCGAAAGTCTACCGGACCCTCACTTTGCTGGTAGTTCTACGGTGAACTGTCGGAATAGAGAATCTTCCTTGCGACGAAAGTACGATATTATATTTCTTTAGCCTCTTTAAAAAACTATAGATTGTAAGCTTTCATGGCGGTTCCGCCCCAAACCGCGGATTGTTCATCCCTTGAAAGTTGAGCAAGGAAATCGGCAACAATCGAAACCCATCGTTGGTAATCAATAGCAAGTTTGGCTACAGGCCAATCAGAACCGAACATCATACGATTCGGACCAAAGGCTTCGAGAGTAACCTCCGCAAAACGAACCAGTTGCTCTTCGGTCCAGTTCGCCCAGTCGCCTTCAGTAGCCATGCCGGAAAGTTTACAATAGACATTGGGTCGTTCAGCCATTTTCCGCATGAGTTCAGCCCATGGTTCCATGGAGTCGTCGCGAATGCGAGGCTTGGCCACATGGTCTAGCACAAAGACGAGATCGGGATGCCTATCCACGAACTGAATGGAAGCCGCAAGCTGTCGTTCATAGATTAGGATGTCGTAGACGAGATTCAAATCCTTGAGGAGAGCAACACCTCTGCCAAAAGCTTCCCCGAGTATAAAACGATCATCGGGTTCATCCTGAACCACATGGCGAACGCCCTTTAAATATGAGTTTTCGGCATAGCCGAAAAGTATCTCGGACACATTCTCATCAGCTAGCGGAAACCAACCCACTACGCCACGGATGAAATCGTGTTCGGCAGCGTACCCTAGTAATGCATTCGTCTCCGCCAAGGTTTGACTAGCTTGAACAGACACAACGGCATTGATGCCGGCTTGTTCAATTTCTTGCTTTAGGTCAGCGGGCAGATGGTCTTTCTTCAGAACCCCCATGTCGTCGTTCATCCAAGAATACTCGGCGGGATCATATTTCCAAAAGTGATGGTGCGAATCGATTTTCATAAAGTTCCTTTCAATCGGATAGTGTTCACTTTCTCTTTCCTCTTGACCGCATCTCAGCGATCAAGCGTGGCCATCCTAACCGAGAAAGCTTTGCCGACATTTTCCGATAGCCTTCGCCATAGGTGGGACTGGTGCTTTTTTGCATATTATCCAATAGGATCGAAGATAATTTATTCGTTTCTATTTTGAGCAAATTGGATGCCCCGAGATTACAAAAGCCTTCGACGACGTCGGGAGGAGCCTCAACAAAAAGTTCGTTAAGCCAAACATGCATGTGCTCATGGGCAAGAACAGCTTCACATTCTGTGTGAGGAAGACCGTATAGAACCAGAATGCGGTGTTCGAAGGTAGTATTGGATACATTGCCTTTTGTAACCGTACGGAACTTTGTAAGAGTGAGACCCTTTAATTTGCCGCTTGCGCGGATACGCTTGGCCTCTTGATCCAAAGTTGGTTTATCCACCAGAACTAGCGTGACCGTTCCCTTGGGTTTGCCGATACCGATTTTAGCCAATGCTTTCTTGACCCGTTCGTTAACTAAACCGAGGGCTTTTTCCTCGAGAACGGCATTGCTTAAACAGTTTAAGCAAGCAAAGCGGTTTGAATCAAGAATTTGCTCCCTCCTTGCTTCCCGTTTGGCAAACATGCGTCCGCACGAACCACAAGTAGCAACATAAGAGAAATGGTCCACATGTGCCAGCGTGCCCCATTGGTCGCGGCGAAACTTATCGCCTCCCTTGAAAACCTTTTTGCATACAAGACACCGGAAACAGGCTGTATGGTAGGTCTTGCCTCCCGCTTCCATCGTACGGGTGCCGAGAGTTTTTGAACACAATTCGCAACGGGGCTGGCTTTGCCATTTTCGAGCATAAGACCGATCCCCCTCAATAAATCGGGAAAGAGGAAAGCGATACTCACGGTCGGCAATGCGAAGACCGATTTGATCGCCTTCTATTTCAAAAATTTCGCCCTGCGCTTTTCGACCATCAGTCGTGGTCCAAGTTCTCAATTCGGCCAATGCAA
>JABHOU010000514.1 GCA_018695085.1 Opitutia bacterium
ACGATGTTACGCGATTGAATGATCCCGACATGAGCGAATTGGGGACTTACGTGATCAAATATTTATCTTACGACGGATTCGGGAACTACGTGAGATACGATGAATCCGGAATCGAGGTGACGGCTACACGTACTGTCGAGGTGCGGGATACTAGTGCCCCGATCGTATATCCCAACAAGTCCGATGGCCAAACCGATCTCGATCTTGAAGCCGGCGTGTCCTATCGCGACGACGGAGCCTCCGCCATAGACAATTACAAGGGAGATCTCACCGCCGAGGTTGACACCAAGTTCTACAGGATTACCGCTCAGGGAGCAACAGAGCTGAGCCCAACCAAAGTCGCAAATCTGCAAACCGGTGGTTTCGTTGATCTGGACGACGACACCCCCGATGAGGGTACCGAGTATCGGGTGGTCTACACCGTTTCCGATGGAAGTGACAACAGTCCCGACGGAGACGCCAACCGCACCCTCATGGTCTACGATACCACCGCCCCTGTCGGCGAAATGTTGGAAGCCTCCGATAGCTCTTTTGTCTTTGCTTCCGACGGCGACAAAACCTTCACGGTGATTGGTGACGATGCCACTATATTCTTTTTCGGCGAAGACAATTGGGGAGAAGTTTTACCTGTGGTCACTGGGTCAGACGATTATGAGCGAGAGGAAGTCACTGTTTATGGCTTCCGTTTAGTAAACAACAAGACTGGTTTCACTTTCCCGGATCCTGGAGTGAAATTTTCCGACAACGCCAAGGGACTCGACGAGGCTGATATCACCGTGAAGCACACGGAACTCGCTCCCGATGCCGGCGTCGACAAACAGTACCGGATTACCTACCAAGCCAAAGACGCATTTGGCAACTTGAGCATGGTATACGAAAGAATAATCAAAGTTCTTTCCGGACCGAGGGTAACTCTACTTGGAGAACCCGAAATCGTTGTTGTAAATAAATATAATCAAACCGAATCTTTAGACTACGCGGGAACAGCATATACAGATCAAGGTGCTACGGCGAAGGATGCCCTCGATAATGTTATAACAAATAGTACTTTCGGAAATGGAATTAATGGCATCACCTTGTCTTATTCTTTTTTACACCTGCATTCCCCGCCTCCCCATCCTCTGGTAAATGTCGCAGAGGAACCAGTTCTCGGAATCACCTTTTTAGCGGCGAAGAATTCTTTGAGTTCAAAGATCGATCTTGAGAAAACTGGAAAGTACGAAATCTTCTACAAGGCTAGTGATAAGAATTTCAACCAATCTCCCGATCCACAAATATCTCGGATTGTTTATTCCGTTGCCGATGATGGAGTCTCTCCAACAGTAACTCCTCGCCGTGGAACTCCGAACGGTGGTGTTTGGGAAGCGACTCTCGATGTCAATGCGACTGGTTCCGGAACCTATGTCGAGCTTGGCGCCACCGCAAGGAAGACGCGTCATCCGACTCTTGGCTTTCCATACGAAGTCTCTCAAAGTTGGGACGAAAACAATGCTTCTGCCATTGGTGCCGTTGCACCAGCCGTTGGCAATGTTCCCTTTGTTTTCGGTAAAGGTGTGGGTACTGCCGTTGAAGATAGCTTGAATCCGGATCTTTCTCCCAAGTTTCCCTATGAAGTTACATATTCGGTTTTAGATGAATTTGGAAATCCGGGATCCGCTACTTTGAAGGTGAGAATGCAAGACCTCATAAAACCTTCCATTGTTCCCGATGCTTTCGCAGGCGGCGCGACGGATAGCTTGACCATTGAGGCAAACGCCTCCTATGTCGATCCCGGTTTCACTGTGTCCGACAACTATTATGCGAATTCGGATTTGACTGGTAGAATTGATTATTATTCTCAAACTCAAACTCCGGGCTCCACCCCCATTCGCACGATTACAGATTACGCCAAGGACGGAAGCGATACACCCCATGATGCATCAACTGTTGATACTTGGAATCTTAAGGATTTCGGGAAGTTTTTCGTGCGCTATACCTTAACCGACCCTTCCGGCAATACCGCTGACTTCAATCGCACGATTACCGTCATTGATACCACCGCACCCACCGTTACTCTCAATCCCGTACCGGACGACGGTTCATTGGGAAGCGGAGACTTGAGCCCCATCTTTTTGAACCAAGTCCTTCCAGGACTCACTCTAGACGCAGCAAATGGTTATATCGAGCATGGAATTACCGTAAGCGAAAATTCATGGCAACCAGGTGAGAAGAAAGATTCTCATGCACTCGGGTCAGTATCGAATTCGCCAGAGGAGGTCACTATGACTCTTAACACTGGGTTAAGTGCAGTGACCGTCAAGATCGAGCACAACGTCCACATGTATATGCCCGGTGAATACAAGGTTACCTACACGGTTACCGATTCCAGTGGTAATGTAAGTACGCTGGATAGAACCGTTTTGGTACTCGACAAGGAAAAGCCCTTGCTTGTCGCCTCCGTATCAGAAGGCAATTCGTCCTTTGCTGCAACAAGCACCCCTTACGTTGTTGCCGAGGGCGGTGTGCAATACGATGACGATTCAGGACAAACCGTAAAATTATGGAACGGAACGGACTACATGGAACCGTGGAGTGACTTGATGCCTGCCCCGCAAGCTCTCACTCTCTCGGCAAACGATGCACAGGATGGTGTGATTACTTCTAAAATTAAGAGAACAGTAACACTTGATGGAGGAGTTTCCTCGGGGGTTGTTCTCAATAACGACATAGCTTCCGTTCCTAGCTTGATCGATACCTCTTTCTCGTCACTCAATGCCGTGTACGAAATACGGTACGACGTTAGTGATACCGCCGATCCATCGATCTCCGGCGACACCGAAAATGCCGCAGATTCTCTTTACCGTCGAATCATCGTCAAGGATACCATGCCTCCCAGCATCCAGCCATCCAGTTTCGAAACCACGGTGCTCGTCGACTACAAGTCGACCGCCAATCCGGACGTCAACGTAGCTCAGGAGGTGAAGGATTTTCTCGTCAACGGCTTTTCCGCTGTGGATGCCAATAACTTCGATCTTCCAGAGAACTTTACATGGGTGGTTGATATCAATAAAACCGGCCCCTCGGGCGAAGTCATTGAAGGGACTTATGTACCAGGTGAGATTTTCCCGAAAACTCGGAACAACGATGGTCCCGGCTACAAGATTACCATTAAGGTAAAAGATTCTTCTGGTAATGTAAGTAAACCAGTTGTTCGATACCTCAAGGTCGGCGATTTCACCCCGCCGACCTTGACCATGATGGGGAAATCCGAAATCCACGACTTCTTCCGCTTCGGCCAAAATCCGACTGCGAATTCTAACCAGGGAGAAAACACTCTGTTCCTTGACCGACCCGAAGATGCATCCACTAACCCCGACTATAATGCGACGGGTTTTTCCGGTGGCGCCCACCGAATGATGCTGGCGGAATACAACTTCACCGATCCCGGCGTCTACGCCGAAGACGAAAACGCCGATTGGGCGTTGAGCAAAGGCTTCCCTGACTTAAATAGTAATGGCGTAGGCGAAGGTTTCGCTACAGTTCGGGTATCTGATAGGGCGATAATGGATAGTTGCTCTGCGTCGGATGGTGTTGGAGTAATTCATGTCTATAGTTTCATGGAACAAAGTTCTGATGCTCAAAAAATTAAATATTGGCAAAATCTCATGGAAAACGCTGGCTACGGATTCGACACTGATCTACTTGACGGAAACGCTACGCCTGCCCCGGCTCGAGTGCCTGATGTGGATGGCAAAGGTTACAACTTCGATGATCTCAAACCAGATCTCACCAATCTCAATATGACCACCATGACTATCGAGTACAGAGTTAAGGATCATTGGGACAACCTTTCTTCAATCGCGACTCGACGCGTGTATTTTTATGAAAGTCGCCAGTTCGGGGATTTTGCGTTTTACGCTACTCCTTTGACTACTGCTGCGGGACAACCATTTGAGCAGTTTGATGGTAATGGTACTTCTGGTCTAAGTGGTGCCCGTATGGATCACGATGGCGATGGTGTTAGCGATTTTTGGGAATTTGCTTTGGGCACTGATCCTGAAAAAGTTGGAGTGCCGGGAGCAGACGACAAGTATACGCCTAATTTCGCTGACCCCAGTACATTTCAAAACCTTTCATCTTCTATTCTTGAGGCTAATCTTAGTCGGATGAATGCTTTTGAACGCCTTGGAAATGTTAATGGCATTAATGAATTCAAGAAAACAGTGGGTGGAAGTGATTTTATTTTCCCTTCCCCTTGAACTATTTTTTTTAGGATACTCGGCTTAAAGTTCCAGCCCCCATAGTTTAACGGATAAAACACTGGTTTCCTAAACCGTAGATCGAGGTTCGATTCCTCGTGGGGGCACCAGCTGCAAGCGAGTGGTCTGATAAAGGGTTATTGCCCTTTTTTTAGTATTTAGGCTTGTTGTTAAGTTTTTATCTTTGGGTGTCGGATTTTTTGAATATCGTTTCGGCTTTGGTGTTGCCGATAGGGATCATCCTGTTGGGTTCCTTCACACGACGGTTCGGATGGTTTCGAACGGAGGCGGATGCCTCGTTGGCAACGCTTACCATTCGCTTGCTATACCCTTGCTTCATCTTGCGGCATTTGGTGGGGCATGAAGGACTGCGTGACCCTACGATTTTCGCACTTGCTCCGCTGGCAGGTTTTCTCGCCATTGTATTCGGGTTCGGGTTTAGCCTGTTGGCCGCTCGTTCCATTGGGCTTTCGGGGATGCAGGGCAAGAGCTTCATTTTTTCCGCGGGTATTTTCAATTACGGTTTTTTTGCTTTTCCCGTGGGGGAAGCCTTGTTTGGAGAAGCGTTCGTGGGGAAATTGATCATTTTCAACTTGGGGGTTGAGATAGCCATCTGGACGGTGGGCGTGATGATCTTGATTGGTGGCGCTCCCGGTTGGCGACGACTGGTGAACCCTCCTGCGGTAGCCATCGCATTGGCTATGCTCTTGAGTATCTTAGGAGGCAGAGAAGGTCTGCCGTCGTTCGTATTCGAAATAGTGGATGCCTTGGCCGCTTGCGCAATTCCCGTTGGCTTGCTTTTGATCGGTGGTAGCGTATTGGATCTCTTGCGTGAAAAAAAAGGCGAAACCGGATTACGAGTGGAAGCGGGAGCAGTTGCCGTTCGCCTGTTATTGGTGCCGTCTGTATTGATGGGGATCGTAGCTCTGGCGCCTTTCCCCGATGACCTGTCGTGGCTGAGGGAGGTGCTCGTGGTTCAAGCCGCTATGCCTGCGGGCGTGTTTGCCATCGTCGTAGTCAAATCCTATGATGGTGATACGGAAATAGCGTTGAGAGTTATTTTAGCCACCTTGGCGGGTTGCCTGATCACCATGCCCATATGGCTGAGCTTGGGGATTGGAATGCTATCCCCTTAGTGCTTGTCTGTCGAATTTTCTCAGAGACTAACTTATCATCCAATAGATTAATATTGAACGAAGTATCTACCAGGTAAGTGCTTATGAGTTTACTGCGGGATCCTCAGCAGTCTTACTTGCTTCTTCTCTGTAGTTTGCCTTGGCGTCGAGTGTTTCGAAAATGGCTCCTACGGATTTGCGCAGTTTGTTGTATTCTTCCGCGAAAAGGAGGGAGGACAGGTAATTCTTGAATTCTTTTCTGTCTCGAATGATTTTCAAATCCAGTTCTTCCATTTCTTGGGCAAACTTCAAGTGCATCTTGTCGATGTCGGAGTCGAATTGCTGATGCTGCCTCATCAGATGCTTTTGTGTTCGGGACACGGCAGACATGAGTCCCGGACAGGAGCGACAGTCTTTTGCGGTGATTTCGTGAAACGCAACTATGCCGGAAGCCAAGGCGGCACCGAAGGCAGAAAGTTCGTAATCGGACTTTTGACTTTCTTTCGTAGCCCAATTTTCAATTACTTTGACTAGTCTCGAGATGGCTGCCTGTGATTCTTCCGAATCTGATATGTTTACTGTGTCGTCTTCCATTGTCTCCTATTGGGTGGGATGCATTAAGTAAGTAATGTATAAGTAAAAATTCAGAAAAACAAACAGAAAATTTTTTTAACACGATCTACGAATATTCTAAAAGGAAAAAAATGTATTTTTGTGATTTTTGTTTACAGGTAAAAGCAAGATGAAAGCATCATTTCGGTGCAGTAAGTCGACCTTTTCGTATTTCGGTCAAGTAAATGGCCAGTTCTCGACGAGCTTCAGGCATAAGGAAATAGAGACCGATCAGGTTGGGGAAGCACATGGCGAAAATCATGGCGTCGGAAAAATCAATCACTTTATCCAAGCTCATGGCGGAACCAAGTATAATGCATAGACAGAAAATTAGTTTGTAGGCGAGATCCGCTTGACGACCTCTCCCGAATACGAATGCCCAAGCCTGCTGGCCGTAGTAAGACCATGTGATCATGGTGGAAAAGGCGAACAGAAGCACGGCTAGGGTAAGTATTAAAGGAAACCAGCTGATGACCGATTCGAAAGAGTCCGACGTGAGGCTGACTCCTTCCGCGAAACTGGATGCGCCGACCTCCCATTGACC
>JABHOU010000283.1 GCA_018695085.1 Opitutia bacterium
CCCGCCAACGCAACCGCTGCGCCAACGGGAGAAAATTCAAAAAGACCGTATGGCTGAGCATTCGGGATCAGATCTGCCCGCATGGTTGCGATGATGATGTTGGGAGGCGTGCCGATCATGGTCATCATGCCTCCGAGGATACTTGCGAAGGCCAAGGGCATGAGAAGCATTCCGGGAGGGCGTGCCCGTTCCGCTGCCGTACGCAGCGCGACCGGAAGCATTAGGGCAAGGGCTCCGACGTTGTTCATGAAGGCCGAACAAACCATAACCACCGTCGAGAGCGAAAAGATGTGGCCGGACTCACTCTTGGTTAAGGGGAGAATGCTTCGGGCGATGATATCCACCACACCCGCGTTGCGTAGGGCCCGACTGATTACCAGTACCGCTCCCACCGTCAGAACCGCGGGATGGCCGAATCCGGATAAGAGGTTTCCTGGATCCTTGACCAAGGTCGAAGCTCTTCCCAACGCGAATTCCAATAGGAGATCCGCCGTGACCAGCATGACCAGAGATATGACTGCCACCACGTCGTGCCTCCATTTGTTTCTGGCGAAAAGAACGAAGGTTGCCACTAGAATGCCAACGACGGTGAATTGCTCAGGGGTACGAATCATTTCTGTCACCCATGCTTATGGTTTCGGTGATTGCAGGCAAGACCGGTTCGTAGGGAAAGAATGGGATTTTTCGTATTCGCGCTTGCGTTCGGTCGCCCAAACGTCTGAATTTCATCTTCCCTTCCTTCATCTCACCCTTCCAAACCCACTATGATTAAGACCATATTCACTTCTGCCTTTGCCCTCGCCTTTGCTTTCGGAGGTGTCCTTGTCGCACAAGACAAGAAGCAAGATAAGGAATTGCAGCAAATCAATGCGGCTCTTCCCTCCAAGCCGACCGTCAAACCAAGCAAAACGCACAAGATTCTCGTCTACTCGAAACCGAGTGGTTTTCGGCATGGTTCTATTCCCACCGGGATCAAGGGCTTGCGAGCCATGGCAGCCAAGACCAAAGCCTTTGAGGCAACTTTCACCTTGGAGACGACTGAATTCACGACCGAGGGCCTGAAGAAGTACGACGCCATAATCTTCAACAATACCACGCACGTCCAAAAGGCTTTCACCGAGCAGTCTCAGCGTGACGCCATCCTCAATTTCATTAAGGACGGCAAGGCCTTCATGGGTTTCCATTCCGCATCGGACGGCGGCATGACCGGGTGGAACGAGTACACCGAAATGATTGGTGGTTGTTTTGCCGGCCACCCTTGGGGCGCCGGCGGAAAGTGGCCTTTCACCGTAGAGGATACGGCTCATCCCGTGAACAAGGCCTTCAAGGACATGGAGACCTTCGAGTATTCCGACGAAATTTACCAGTACAAGAACTACGACCGGAAAAACGTTCGCGTGCTTGTTTCCCTTGATGCGGTCAAATCAGGCAAGAAGGGTAATTCAAAGACGAACGATTATCCCGTTTCATGGGTGCGATCCTACGGCAAGGGGCGGATTTTCTACTCGAACTTCGGTCATAACAAGGCCACTTGGTGGACTCCTTATATGCTCCAGCATTTTCTTGATGGCATCCAGTGGGCCCTTGGAGACATCGATGGACCATCGGAATCCCTTCCTCTTCCCAAAAACTGAATCTCTTGAACCTAAATTTTTAACTCAAACTTACTAAACTACGGAGAACTCAAAAATGAAAGAAACCGAAAACGTCTCACGACGAAAATTCCTAGGGACTACAGCCACCGCTAGCGCCGCCATAACCTTTCCACATGTTTTGAACGCCCAGAAAGCGCGCAGCGAAACCGTGCGCTTCGGATTGGTCGGATGTGGAGGTCGTGGTACGGGAGCCGCAACCCAGATTCTGAACTCACAGCACAATACAAAGCTGGTGGCCATGGCCGATGCCTACATCGACAAGGTGGACGGTGCCCACAAGCGAGTCGCCAGAACCCATGAGAAGAAAGTGGACGTGCCTCAGGATATGAAATTTGCGGGTTTCGACGCTTACAAGAAGCTCATGGAGCAGGACCTCGACCTCGTCGTTCTTGCCACTTCTCCCGGTTTCCGCCCTTTGCACTTCGAGAATGCCGTGAACAAGGGACTTCATGTTTTCATGGAAAAGCCCGTCGGGGTAGATGGTCCAGGTATTCGTCGCGTTCTCGCGGCCAACGAAATCGCCAAGAAAAAGAACCTTTTGGTCGCCGTCGGTTTGCAACGCCACCATGAGCCTCAATACCAAGAAACCATCAAGCGCCTGCAGGACGGAGCCATTGGAGATATTAATTACATGCGCGCCTTCTGGAATGGCGGAGGTGTGTGGACGCGCGGTCGCCAAGCAGACCAGACCGAACTCCAGTACCAAATGCGCAACTGGTACTACTTCAATTGGCTCTGTGGCGATCACATCACCGAGCAGCACATTCACAACCTCGACGTCATCAACTGGCTCAAGGACGGTTTCCCCGTGGAAGCCAATGGGCAGGGCGGCCGTGAGGTTCGCGGAAATTCAGCCAATGACGGCGACGCTAAGAATCACGGCGAGATCTTCGATCACCATTTCGTCGAGTACAAGTATGCCGACGGGTCTCGCCTGTACAGCCAGTGCCGACACATCAAGGGATGCTTCAACAGCGTATCCGAACATGCCTATGGTTCCAAGGGCGAGTCGGACATAGGACGCTCAACAATCTTCGGCAAGGACGACAGCGCTTGGCGTTTCTCGGGCAAACGCCTCGGGGGGCACCAGCAAGAGCAGCTCGATCTTATCGACGCTTTGGCAAAGGGTGAAATCTACAACGAGGGAGACTATGGAGCCAAGAGTACGCTTACCTCTATTCTCGGTCGTTACGCCACTTACTCCGGGAAGACCGTTACTTGGGATCAAGCCTTGAACAACAAGATTCAACTTTGTCCCGATCTCGATCACTTGACATGGGATAGCGACGCACCCGTTCAACCTAATCAGGATGGACATTACTCCGCGGCTGTTCCCGGCAAGTCCCGAGTCGTCTAACGATTATTGGAATTTCCTACAGTTTACTTTTGAGGGAGCCTCGGCGAAGATTCGCCGAGGCTTCTTCTTTTTGACCAACTCCAACTCTTCCTCTAAAGGTTTGCAATTATGATTCTTTCCGACACCGCTATTCTTGCTGCCATGGAGTCCGGAGACATCGTGGTCGAGCCTTTCGATCGTGATCGTCTCGGTACGAACAGCTACGACGTTTGCCTAGGCAAGAACCTTGCCTGCTATGTCGATGACGTGCTGGACGCTCGAGCTCATAATCACGTAGAGCGTTTTGAAATTAGTCCGGAAGGAATAGTGCTAGAGCCGGGAAAAACCTATCTGGGCGTTACCGAGGAATACACCGAGACTCGACGCTATGTTCCTTTTTTAGAAGGGAAGTCCAGCGTGGGTCGTCTGGGGATTGATATTCATGCGACGGCGGGTAAGGGCGACGTCGGGTTTTGCAATCATTGGACACTCGAGATTTCGGTGGCTCAATCCGTACGCGTTTATGCGGGTATGCCCATCGGGCAACTCATCTATTTCCTCGTGGATGGTGATGTAGGGGTTGATTATTCCTCGAAATCTTCCGCCAAGTACAATGAGCGCACTCCTTATCCCGTTGAATCGATGATGTGGAAGAATAATTTCTAGATGGGCCGTGGACGAAGACCTGCATCGCGAGATTTTGGAGGACCACGGTCGTCGTCCACGGCATAAGCATGAGTTGCCCGAGGCCGAACTCATAGGTGAACATCGAAGTGAGTTTACGGGTAATGAATCCAAATTGTTTCTCAAGTTAGCCACTGCCGGGACCGTTGCCGAGGCAAGCTTTTTGGGTCAGGGATCTGCCCTGTCGTTGGCTTCCGGTTCGTTGATTGCCAGCTATGCCCCGGGTAAAACTACGAAGGATTTGTTGAAGCTTTCCCGTTTAGTGAACCGCGTGATGCTAGAGGGAGTGGATGAGAATCTTCCGGGTGAGATGGTTGTCTATCATACGATTCGTCGGTTTCCCGAGCGTCACGATTGCGCTCTACTCGCTTGGCGAGCTTTGGAGGATGCCTTGGGAGAAGCCTAGCTTCGACGACGAGCCCAACCGCCTCCGTATTTTGATTTGCCGCCATAGCCTTGGTTCCCTCTTCCGTAATTCCCCTGAGACCGGTAGGAGGGAGCAGGTTTTTCAACCTCGTAATGGGTGTCCGGCAATTCCCGAATAAAGCGGCTCAACTGCATCCTGACAGGTGTTCCCTTTTGATGCGATAGCATGGGGAAGATCATGAACAACTCTTTTTCGGCTCTAGTTGCCGCGACGTAGAATAGGCGCCGTTCCTCCTCGAGGTCGCCTTCTCCGTCGATGGCTTTTTTAATAGGGAAAAGTCCGTCGGCCAAACCTATGATAAAGACATAGGGGAACTCCAAGCCTTTCGCCTGATGAATCGTAGAGAGACGCAGGCAACTCTCTCCTGATTGGGTGACTCGGTTTCCGGACTCCGAACTGAGTAAAATGAGTTCGGCCAGCATTTCCGATAGGTTGTCGTATCGAGAGGCAAATTCTATTAGGCTTTCGAGATCTTCCTCGCGGTGAGCCCAGTTGTCATAGGTGTAGCGAATGAAGTCGGCATACCATCCGTTGACCGCTAGATCGACGACCTTGGACGGTGGTGATGTGCTGGCTGCTTCATCAACTGCCTGAAGGGTTTCCACAAGGGCATCCCAGTCCTCTTCGGCATCTGCAGGTATTTTTTTGGAGACTGCTTCCGTGGCGAGAGCTTCCACCATCGGGATATTGTTCTTCGATGAAACAGTTTCGGCCAAATTTAGAATTTTCGAAGCGGTTTTTTCTCCAATTTTCGGCAACAGGCACGCAAACCGATGGAAAGCCGGAAGGTCTTTCGGGTTCACGATGAAGCGTAACTGGGAAACCAAGTCCTTAACGTGAGCTTGCTCAAAGAACCGAATGCCGCTGGTGATGACGAATGGAGTGCCTCTTCTTGAGAGCTCCATCTGAATGTCCATCGCATGAAAGTGGGCACGATAAAGGATGGCGATTTCGGAGTAGCGAGCTCCACGGTCAATCAACCTGTCGATCCGGTTTAAGACGTAATCCGCTTGCTGGTAAGAATCCATAGCAGGGACGAAGACGGGAAGGTTTTCGTTCCCGCGAGAGGGCTTTAGGGTTTTAGTATAGCTGCGGTCAGTAGATCTTGATTCAAGGATGTCGTTGGCCAGTTCGAGAATCTGGGGCGAACTTCTATAATTCGTCTCTATCTTGTAAATGGTGGTGTTTGGGTGTCGCTTCGGGAAGTCTAGAATTTGATCAAGATCCGCTCCTCTCCATGTGTATATGCACTGTGCATCGTCACCGACTGCCATGATCTGGTGGTTGGCGGCGATCTTATCGACTATGCTGGCTTGGAGGATGTTAACGTCTTGGTATTCATCGACCAGAATGTGGCGGAAGCGATTTTGGTAGTAAGTCGCCGCTTCTTCATTGTTTTCGAGAACTTGTAGCCAGAGCTCCAGCAGATCATCATAGTCTGCAAGCCCTCGTCGGAGCTTGGTTTCTCTATATTCTTCAGCAAAAAATGCAATTTGCTCAATGACGTCCTTGTTGGAGGGATAGCGAGCTCTGGCCGCCTCCTCGATAGGGCGCATGACGTTTCTTGCGAAACTTATAAGGTTTTTGAGAGGTTTTGGCTTGGGATTGTCTTTTTTCTTAAGAAAGTCCGGATCGGATTCTCGAATGATTTCGCTGAGGAGGGCATCGGAGTCGGAGTCGTCGAGAATGGTGTAATTCCTCGGAAGTCCCACCACGTCGCCGAAACTTCTCAAGACTTGGCCACCGACGTGATGGAAGGTGCCACCCAAAAATTGATGGGCGGCAACCCCCGTAAGATGTTCGACACGGTCGAGCATCTCCCTTGAGGCCTTGTTCGTAAAGGTCAGGAGTAGGATTTCTTCCGGAAGAGCTCCTTGGGTAAGTAGGTAAGCCACTCGATAGGTAAGCGTACGGGTCTTGCCGGAACCTGCCCCTGCTAGGACAATGGCAGGCCCGTCGGGTGCGGTGACTGCCGCGTACTGGTCATCGTTCAACTCGGCCCTAAAGTCAATTTGGGCTTTGGTTGCCGCGGTGGGCGCATCACCGAACAGGTCGTCATCCTCATCCTCGTAGTCGTACACGGGACGATACCAATTGATAAAATAGGGATTCCTGCAAGCGTATTTGGAAAACTCTTTATCTTAAAGGGGCCAAATGATCCCTGTGAATGACCTCAGTTCGGGTTCTTTCCGGAAAAATAAGGTGAATCTCATCGTTGCTTTTGCCTTTGACTTGAGGGAGTTCGTCGGAGTTGAACCTGCAAATCCCTCGTGCGATTATTTCACCGTCAGGGTTTTCAAGGGTAACTACGTCGGACCGGGAAATTACTCCTCGAAAGTCGACCAAGCCTTTGGCGAGGAGGCTCTTTCCTTCTTGGAGAATAGCGTGGCATGCACCTTCGTCCAAGACGAGGGTACCCGAAGGTTCAGGAAAAAACGCCAGCCACTTTTTGCGTTCATTAAGACCCAAGCCGGCAGGAGCGAAGAAGGTGCCGGTGGTCTCGCCCTTCAGGATCAAGGGCAAACGGTCCGGTTTCGTCCCGCTTCCCACAAAAACTGCACACCCTGACATCGTGGCTATTTTAGCGGCTTCGATCTTGGTAACCATCCCGCCCACTGCGGTTGAGCTTTTCGTGCCTTCCGCCATGGCTTCGATAGCAGGAGTGATTTCAGAGACGAATGGTATGATTTCTCCATCTTCCGGAGAAGTCATGAGTCCAGGTGCGGTTGACAAGATTGCAAGCATCTC
>JABHOU010000517.1 GCA_018695085.1 Opitutia bacterium
AATATCTGTTTTTCCGTCGCGACCCTTCGCGGAAAATACCTCCGGCGGTTCCCACCCCTCGGCTTCCAGTTCAGATACGTCGGCCTTTTCCAGTTTACAGACCAGTTTCCCGTCGGAGACTCGGCGCAACTCGTGGACGGGGGGCAGGTCGACCCGTGAGTAGGTGTCGATGAGGAACTTGCGGGCAGGTGAGTAGACGATATTGTGCCAGCCGTTCCCTTCGGTCAAAGCAGTCAGTCCGGTTCCATCGAAGTTCACTCGGTAGTAATGCATGAGATACGGGTCCTGTCCCGGATTCCGACCGGAGGCTCGGAACCACACCTGCCTATTTTCCTCGTCGATCCGGTCGACGTAACGAACCACGAACTTCCCGTTTGTTATTGGGTTGGTGATCTTGCCTTTCTTGACGTCGATGAGGTAGAGGTGACGCCATCCGCTTTTTTCCGAGAGGTAGATGATCTCTTCGGACTTTGTTAGCCAATTAACCAAAGGCACGCCGAGGTCTTTGGCATGTTCCGTCCAGATGAATGTTTCGCTTTTCTCGTCTATTAGATCGCGGGTTTTTCCCGTAAAGGTATCCACTTCAATGAGTCTAAGTCTCTGGTGACCTCGGTCGACTTTGCGGTAGCGGGCATAGCGTCCATCAGGAGTCCAGCGCAAGTTGGGCCAACCAAAGTCTATTAAGCCAAGCTGAGGTTTAAGATGGTGCTTCTTATTGTCTTGTCCGTCACTGATTTTGGCTTCTAGGTCGAACCAGTTCATCTCATGCTTCGTGAACTTGTCGCCGGGTAGCGGATATTTGCGGGTGTGAAGCTTTGCGCGACCACCCATCTTTGGTGAGGATTCCAAAAGGTGCACGTCGCCGACTTTGCCCGGTTGTACTCGAAATGAAATCAAGTTATTCGAATTCGATGACCAAAAGGGTCCTTGGTAGCTGTTGTCCGGTTTGCCATCCTTGCTCAACTGAATGTCCTCTTCGCCCTTGGTGGACTTTACGAAAACATTGTGATCCTTGATGAAAGCTTTCCACTTTCCATCGGGCGAAACGTTGCGACTAGGTCGGTATTGCTTGGGCTTGGGTTTCGGTTCCCGCTCGGTTGGCTTGTCAGTCGAATACGAACTTTGGGGAACGGACTTGGCTTCTATCTTCTTCAGTTCGTGATTTTTTTCATTCCACCGGAAGTTAAGACCTTTGGATCGAAAGAAAACTAGATCGCCGAATAACTCGAATCGCAGTTGGTCCACGGGCAACCGGTTAGCCTCCACTTCCTTCATCCCCGTGTCCCTAAGGGCTTTTGCCAATTGTTGATGATTGAAGGCTTTTCGACGCATGCCTTTCTCCAAGTCTACCAAGACGAAATCCTTTGCGCCTTTTGCTAGATCGTTACGATACCAGAAGTGCGTGTTGTCGTTGGACCACTGAGGATTGATGCGATTCTTGTAAACTTTGGCTGCTTTAGCTTTGTCAATCAGGCTTAGGCTGCTTGCGGCTAATAGTGTTGCCACGGTAAGAAGGTGTTGGAGGGGTCTTTGAGGAAAGGGTTTCTTCATTACGTGTCTTATCTGAATTATATAAATTTGAGGCCTGCTTGAATTTTGTTCGTTGTGTCGGCAAAACATTCTTTTTCCTTTCATCAAGTTGATATAGCATATTTTTCAACTTTAATTTCCATGAATACTATTTATTCACCATTTACTGTCGCGTTGCAGGATAGCCTTTTATGATAGGTAGAAAGGAAAAACTCTCTGGTCTGAGGCTTCTTCTAATATTTGCCTTGGGTTTGGTTTTTCTGCCGACTACGGTCACCTTAGGTGCTGGCATCAAGCCTATTATTACGGCGCCGCTCGGCACGAGCGGTGGTTCCGTTCCCATACGCGTAACTTTTACTTACAAGGGTCTTCCGACTCCGGTGAAAGATTTTGCGGCCAACGACGTGACTGTGACCAACGGTTCCCTCAGCGATTTTTCCGGCTCGGGCCACACCTACAATTTCAAGGTTTCACCTACCGCAAAGGAATTTTCCGTTTCGGTCGGTGCCAATGCCGCCACGAATCGTTTCTCCATCCTTGGTGCAGGTGACGAGAAGGTTCCGTTCTACACATGGTCGCGGCAGATGGAAATTTCGTTTCCCGGTTACGGAGAGGAACACGCGAAGCTTAAGGATTTTCCAGCGCTGATAGTGTTTCGAGATGGTGATGGGGTTAACTTGTCGAACTTTAACGCGCATGGCGGAGTTCCTTGGGCGGATCTTCGTTTTACTGCCTCTGACAAGAAAACGGTTCTTCATTACGAAGTGGAGACTTGGAACGACGCTGATGGCATATCATGGGTGTGGGTGCAAGTGCCCGAACTGAACCATGATACGAAAATCTACGCGTTCTGGGGAAAAGCGGGCGAGGAGTCTCCGACCTACTCGACGAATGCTTCTACTTGGAGGAACGGGTACGTTGGCGTCTGGCATCTGAATGAAGGCGCCTCTGCGTTGGCTGATTCTTCGGGAAGCGCCAATCATGGTGAAAATATCGGCGCAGGCGTAAAATATGGCCAAGCAGGCAAGGTGGGCAAGGGAGTGAGAATGACGCAGTCGGGTGGAAACGGCGGGATAAAGGTGCCCGACAGCGCAACACTTGATTTCGGAAATGGCAATTTCACCATCGAGATGTGGGAGCGTAAGGAAGCTCGCTCATTGGGGTGGAAGAACGTCGGAGATTTCGGAAAGTGGCAGACCGGCGCCCAACCGGGAGAAAACGAGTGGAGCTTGGGTACTACTAAGACAGGCAACGACGACAAGCCCGGCTTCAGCGTTGAAATCGGCGAAATCAGCTACAGCGTACATGCTTCCGCTGATATTGTCATCAATGCTTGGAATCACGTCGTGGGCGTACGAGATGGCGCCACCATCCGTATTTACGTCAACGGATTGCAGGAAGGTGAAGAGACCGATGTTTCCGGAGCCGTTAACAACATGGGACGCGATCTTCATTTCGGTTACTTTCAATTCAAACCGAGCCTCAGTACCCACGCCACTTTGGATGAAATGAGAGCCTCCTCCGTGGCTCGATCTGCAGACTGGGTTTGGGCAACTCATCGATCTACGGCAGAAAATGACAAGTTCACGACTTATCGCTTGGCGACGTCGGATGGAGAAGAATCGTTGGCCTCCTTTAAGTCCTTCACCAAGCACTGGGCCTATGACGTTCCGAAACGATCAAGCCTGCCCAAAGTCAAGGATGCCGACTGGATCCGACAACCGATTGACCACTTTGTCCTGAGCCAACTGGAAGGTCGAAGCATGAGACCAAATCCACCTGCATCCCCGGCAATCTGGCTCCGTCGAGTAAGCTTCGACCTTGTCGGTCTTCCTCCAACTCTCGATGAACTGGACGCTTTTCTGAAGGATTCCACGCCCGAGGCGAAAAGCAAGGTGGTCGACCGTCTGCTTGATTCTCGCCACTTCGGCGAACGTTGGGCCAGGCACTGGCTCGATCTTGCCCGCTACGGTGATTCTACAGGTATCCATGAGGACGTCGTCCGTCCAAGCTGGGCATGGCGCGACTGGGTCGTACAGGCCTTTAACGACGACATGCCCTTTGATCGTTTCACCATCGAGCAGCTGGCCGGCGACCTTTTGCCGAAGGCTACTCTTCGACAGCGGATAGCCACCGGGTTTCATCGAGCCGCTCCCTTCAACACGGAATCCGGTACCCCCAAAGAGGCCCGTCGTACCTATCAGGTTCTCGACCGCGTGAACGTAACGGGGACAGTCTGGCTGGGGGCTACGCTTGAGTGCGCTCAGTGCCACGATCACAAGTACGATCCTTTCACTCAGGAGGATTACTACCGGCTATTCGCCTACTTTAACAATACCCCTGATGAAATGGGTAAGAATATTGGAGCGGGTCGTGCGGCTATGGCCGGACCCACCGTGAAGGTCGGAGGCACCACAACCTTCATCATGCAGGAAATGGCCAAACCTAGGATTACACGTGTTTTCGAGCGTGGTAATTACGAGACTCTCGGGAAAAACGTGACCATCGGTCTGCCGCAATCTCTCCATCCCCCCAAAGGTGATCTTCCCTCCAATCGTCTTGGTCTTGCTCGGTGGTTGGTCGATCCCGGCAATCCGTTGACTGCCCGCGTCACCGTGAACCGCTGGTGGTCTGAGTTGTTCGGCATGGGACTGGTGCGAACGGGCAGTGATTTCGGCACGCAGGGGGACACACCGACACACCCCGAACTGCTCGACTGGCTGGCGATCGATTTCATCGATCAAGGTTGGTCCATGAAGCGTATCTTGAGAACCATCGTGCTTTCCTCCACTTACGGGCAGTCCTCAAAAGTCCGGCCCGAATCTCTTGAGGTAGACCCGGACAATCTTTGGCTTTCTCGCTCTCCCCGCCTGCGTCTATCGGCCGAGGCCATTCGCGATAACGCCCTTTCCGTTGCCGGTATCCTGTCTTCGGCGTTGGGTGGACCGCCCGCATACCCTCCACAACCGGAGGGCATCTGGTGGATACGAGACGCTAAATCTCCTGTCTACAAGACTTCCGTCGGCGAGGACAGATATCGCCGTTCACTCTACACCATTTGGCGTCGCTCTTACCTGCATCCTAGCTTGGCGAACTTCGACGCTCCCGATCGGATCACCTGCGCAGTCCAGCGAGATCGTACCAATACGCCCCTGCAAGCACTTACCCTACTCAACGACCCCATATACTTGGAAGCCGCCTTTGGGCTTGCCCGACGATTAGCGAGTGGACCTACCCTTGTCTCGACCGAGCAACGAATAATCCGAGGTTTTCGACTGACCACTTCCCGTATGCCCACGAATGAAGAAAGTGAACTTCTCCTGCGCTTGTTTCGGAGTCGATTTGATCGTTTCAATGCTGATTCCGATTCTGCTCACAAGTTAATCGAGTCGACAAGGGGAGGACTGGCGGCGGGCATATCCCCAATCGATTCTTCCGCCGCCGCCGAGTTGGCCGCTTGGTTTCACGTCGCCAACGTTTTACTCAATCTCGACGAGACCATTACCAAGGGATGAAGAAATACCTCGAACCGAAAGTTACCGCTACATCAAGCTTTTCACGGCGCGCCGCCCTTTCGGGCATGGGCATCGGCCTTGGCTCAATCGCCCTGAAGGCCTTGTCCGCCCGCCGCGCAATAGGTTCACCCGCTTCATCGACGAATGTCCTAGCTCCAAAGCCTCCTCACTTTGCCCCACGAGCCAAGAACGTTATTCTTCTATTCGCTAGTGGAGGAGTCTCTCATCTGGAACTGTTCGACCCCAAGCCCGAACTGGTGAAGAACAACGGCAAGATGGTTCCCGACGAACTAATCAAGGGACAGCGTTTCTCTTTCATCAACCCCAAGTCCAAGCTTCTCGGTTCGCCCTACAGTTTCAGCAAGCACGGTGACTGCGGCATGGAATTCGGAGAACTTCTTCCAAATCTGGCTCGACTTGCCGACCGGACGACTCTTGTGCGCAGCGTCCGCACCGACAACGTCAACCATACGCCCGCTCAAGTCATGATGGCCACGGGCGTGGAACGCCCGGGCAGACCTTCTATGGGGGCTTGGGTGACCTACGGTCTAGGGTCAATGAACGCCGACCTGCCCGCCTTCGTCGATATGTACAGCGGCAAGTCTCAGACCCGTTCGCCCCTGAAACCCTCCGGTTTTCTCCCTTCCGTGCATCAGGCCGTTACCCTGCGGTCCGGTCCGGACCCCGTTTACTATCTTTCCGATCCGGATGGTATGAGACGCGATGACCGTGAAGTCACCATTCGGGCGATCAACGACCTCAATCGAAACCGCCTCACCGAGGTGGGGGACCCGGAGATCGCCACTCGAATCGCACAGTATGAAATGGCTTTTCGGATGCAGCGGACCGTTCCCGAACTCGTAGATCTCTCAACCGAACCCGCCCATGTCTTAAAAGCCTACGGAGTCGAGCCCGGAAAGCCGTCCTTGGCCGGAAACTTGCTTATGTCTCGGCGAATGATCGAACGAGGCGTCCGATTTGTTCAGTTGCGCGACGGCGGGTGGGATCACCATAGTAAAATATTCAAGGAGCTACCCGAGAAGTGCGGTGAACTCGATCAGCCCTTGGCCGCTCTGGTCGAAGACCTCGACGAACGTGGTCTCCTTGACGAAACTCTAATCATCTGGGCTGGCGAATTTGGACGTACGCCCATGCTTCAGGGAAGTTCCAAGAAGGAATCCGCCGGACGCGATCATCACAAGGAAGCATTCACTGTTTGGATGGCGGGCGGCGGTCTCAAACCCGGCCTCACCTATGGTTCCACTGATGATCTCGGTTTCATGGTTAACGAAAACCCCGTTCACGTTCATGATCTGCATGCCACCATTTTGCATCTCCTGGGCCTTGATCATGAACGCCTGGTCTTTCCCCACGGCGGTCTTGATCACCGACTGACGGATGTTGACGGCAAGGTCGTTCAAGGCCTGTTGGCCTGACGAAGTTTTCCTATTTTGCGAATTCTCTGGAAAAGTTGGTGAGGTTTTTGGTCGTTTCCCATCAACCGCCCGTTGACGTTTAGTCTCAGTTAATTACATTCGATTTGCCTTTTAACTTCACGAACTACAATGGAAATTATCTTCACTTTAATCATGTTGATACTGCTTCAGGCAGTATTGGGTTTCGATAACCTGCTTTATATCTCTCTTGAATCCAAGAGAGCGCCTGCAAAAGATCAGGCGAAAGTTCGCAAGTGGGGAATCGGCCTCGCCATAGTTCTCCGCATCGTTCTGCTTTTTGCTCTCCTTCAAGTTCTTGCGGTATTTGAGAGTCCTTTCCCACGCTTGTTCTGGCCCGGAGTAATAGACGCCAAGCTCAACTTGCACGGGGTAATCGTTATGATCGGAGGCGTTTTCATCATATATACGGCGCTGCGGGAAATCTATCACATGCTCTCTCTTGAAAAGCTTGGCCATGACGCTGGCGCCGACGGAGCAGGTTCGACCAAGGCCATAGTCGTACGAATCGTAATTATGAACCTTGTCTTCTCCTTCGACTCCATTCTGAGCGCCATGGCCCTAACCGACAACTTTTGGGTTATGGCTTCGGCAATCATCGTCAGTGGAATCCTCATGATTTGGCTGGCTGACAGAGTCTCGGAGTTTTTGGAAAAGAATCGTATGTACGAAGTCTTAGGCTTGTTCGTGCTGTTCATCGTCGGAATCATGCTGGTAAGCGAAGTCGGCGGCCACGGAGAAGGGGTTGAGACTTATCTCAAATTGTTCGGTCACGAGATTCAGCCGATGAGCAAGGCCACCTTCTACTTCGTCATCGCGGTACTCGTTCTCATCGATCTCGTTCAGTCCCGCTACCAAAGAAATCTACTCCAAATGAAAACTGCCGAACAGGCAAAGCCACGATAGTACACTGAAATATAGCTACTGCCACTACGTTGATTACGGCATGGCCCTGGCTTGCTCCTTTTGATTCTGGACAAGGATCGAAGAGATTCCCGAGGAAACTTGGAAAGTTATCATAGGATGTACCAAGCGAGTGACTTTTTTGGCCTTTACCGGATAGATTGAGCCGGCGAACTGCAGGTGCCGTTCGAGAAAGGCTACCTAGAGTTCATCTTGGACAATGTCTCCGATTGGCTTGAGACAGTGTGAGTGCCCAAGTTGTCGTCCGGACGGCCAGAGACAAGGTCATGAGCCAGACCCGCGAGATTATTCTCTATCCACTTGCGCCGTTCGAGCCGCAATCGAGAACCGGCGATCCAGCCTAACCAGATTCCCTTGCCGATCCTTCACCGAAACGTTCAGATTTCCCTCGGTGAGAGATTGGATAGGGTCGGATAATTGCCATTCCCATATGCCGGGATGGGATTTCTTGAACTTTGTTGCTGCGTTTTGTCCTGCGGGCAAACCGTCGATCTTAAAGTCGAAGCGTACCTCGAAAGTGTTTTCGTCAAGGCCACTGTAGTAGTCGTGCATACCGATGCGAATAAGCGTCAAGGGTTCATTGCGTCCGGCTGTCGGCAGGTTGACCGACAAGGTCGGACGCAACTCGTCGAGGAACCAACCGCGTTCCTTGTAATCCGGTTGCTGGCGACTAATCGGGGCACCCAGATCGATCCAGCGCGCAAAGGTCAACTTTTCCTCCGCGCTCAAGGGCTGAACCCCGGCATTCGGTGGCGGACAGGCTTCGCCCAGAAAATCGACGTCGGCATCGTTGGGATTGGCGCCTTCGGGCAAGGT
>JABHOU010000410.1 GCA_018695085.1 Opitutia bacterium
CACAGCATCCTCGACGATATGCGCGGGCAGCTCAAGTCCTTGCACTCCCAGCTGGGTGCCTCGGATCGTGAGCGCATGGAGCTGATGGAGACTTCCATCCGAGAAGCGGAGGTGCTCCTAAAGCAGGAGGAAGCTTGGATTGCCAAGCCCAAACCCAAGGTGCAGGAGCCCGCCACTATATTTTCGGACAAAGCTGGAAACTGGGTTGATTCGCAGAACCGTTGGTACGGACTCATCCGCCTGGCTCTTCAGACCGACAGCACCCGCGTAATAGTCTTCGGTATCGGGGAACATAACAAACAAGGCGTCCCGGATCTCGAGATCGGCCACCACGATGCCTCTCACCATGGCAAGGATCCCTCCAAAATCGAGCAGTTCGCCCGCTACGAAGAGAAGGACTACCAGAACTTCGCCGGATTCCTAGACCAGCTTACCGAAACCAAAGAACCCGGCGGCTCGCTTCTTGACCATACTCAAGTGCTGCTCACCAGCAACCTTGGCGACGCCTCCGCCCATGCCTCCAACAACCTACCCATCTTTCTAGCCGGCGGCGGGTACAAGCACCAAGGGCATCTTCGTTTCGATGAGGAAAACAACTACCCGCTTTCCAACCTTTACCTCCGCATACTGCAAAAGTTCGGCGTCGAAACCGATCAGTTCGGTTCTTCCACGGGTACATTATCTGAACTTGGCTGAAGAAATACCTCTGCATTTGCACTGAGCTTCCAAAAGCATATGTGTTTGGTTGCTTGAATAAATGAAAGTAATAATACAACTCTTTGCCTTTTTCATTCTAATCAGTGGAAACTTGCTGGCAAAAGAACGCATCCGTGTTCTTATCGTGGACGGCCAGAACAACCATGACTGGCAGAGCACCACCGATTCCCTTCATGCTACACTGAAGGCAACCAACCGCTTTGCCATAGAAGTGGAAACAGCACCCCAAAGTAAATCCATCAAAGGAATCCGGGGTCCCAAAACGGATGCTCCTTTATACCTGAAGGATTCCTACCAAACCTTTCGCTCGGTTCAGAAAACGGCTGATGAAAAAAACAAGCAGGCAAATGACACCGCATGGAAAAACTGGAATCCGTTCAAGGGGGGGCATAAAGCAGTCGTTCTCAATTATAACGGAAGGGAATGGGCACAGGAAACCAAAGAATCCGCGGTTCAGTTCGTTCGGGAAGGTGGAGGTTTGGTCCTCGTCCATGCCGCCAACAATGCTTTTCGCAATTGGGATGCCTACAATGAGATGATCGGGTTGGGCTGGAGAGCCGCTAACTTCGGAGACTGCATCAAATGGGAAGTTCTAAAGAACAAGCCTTTCGTCACTTGCGTCGACTGCGCTTCGGGGCATGGTTCCAGGCACCCCTTCCAAGTCGCCGTTCGCAAAGCGGATCATCCCATCATGCAAAACATCCCCGCCACTTGGATGCATGGAAAAGATGAGCTCTACCATAACATGCGCGGGCCCGCCAAGAACCTGACCATTCTTTCCTCCGCCTATTCAAGCCCGAAACAAGGAGGGACTGGTGAACACGAACCCATCACCTACGAGGTCAAATATGGCAAAGGTCGGGTCATCATCACCACGATGGGACATTTTTGGAATGGGCAAACCGATTGGGACGGTTTGCACTGCGTGGGCTTCCAGACCATTTTCGCCCGCTCCGTGGAGTATGTAGCAACGGGTAAAGTCACCCTCCCGGTTCCTCAAGAATTCCCCGGACCGGACGAAGTTTCTTTTATGCAACCTCATGCCGTAAGCTGGAATAAAAAAAGTCCCAAGGCTTCAGGTCAATCAACCGGCCATGCGAAGAAGGAAATAAATCCCTATGCCATCCTCACCCCGGGAGAAGAATTGGAGACCTTCGAACTTGCTCCCGGTTACGTCGCAGAACTGGTCACCGCCGAACCGCTCGTACAAGAACCCGTCCTGACCGTTTGGGATGGAAACGGAGCGATGTACGTCGCGGAAATGAGAAGTTACATGCAGGATGAAAATGGAACTGGAACCAAAACCCTCCGCAACGGTAGAATCAAACGACTCGTCGACTTGGACGGGGATGGTCGGATGGACCAAGCAACCATCTTCGTCGACAACCTCAACCTCCCCCGTATGATCCTCCCTCTCGACGATTGGATAGCAGTGCGCGAAACCGACACCATGGACATCGTTGCATATCGAGATAACGACGGAGACGGAGTCGCCGACGAAAACAAGATGATCTACAAGAAAGGCCCCTACAGCCGAAATGGCCCAAAGACTTCCGTCGAGCATCAAGATTCCGGCATGCTCTGGAACGTCGACAACCATATTTACATATCCTACAACATGGAACGCTACCAATTCACGAAAGGGACTTGGGAAGCGGAGAACCAACCCGGACACTGGACGCAGTGGGGGCTCGCCCACGATGATTACGGCAAGCTTTTCTGGATCGACAACACTCGCCCTCTCAAGGCGGCTCAGTTTCACCCAAAGTACTGGAAAACCGTACACCGCCTTGGCAAAAATTTGCCGGCTGGAGATCCAGTTTCCCTGGGTAATTCCTATGATCCCGCGTTCACCAAAGCAACCAGCATATGCCTGACCGGAGACCGTGGCGGCCAAGTCGATGCAGTCCGCGGATTCACTTCCGCCTGTGGCCAATCCATTTACCGAGGAGATAAATTCCCCTACGATTCCCGTGGAGCCTATTTTTTCTGTGACCCCACCATTCATGTGGTTCGACGGGCTCATGTGGAATATTCCGATGGTAGACTTATGCTCCTCAAGGCCGAACCCGAAGGTATGGAATTCTTACGATCCTCTGATTTCAATTCCCGCTTCATCAACACCGCAGTCGGTCCGGACGGATGTCTCTATGTCACTGATATGTACAGGGGCATCATTCAGGATGCGGCCTGGTTCAATGAAGGAAACCGGGAGTTTGCCCGCCGCACCGGAGTGAACAAGCACATTCAGATGGGTCGTATCTGGCGTATCCGGCACAAGGATCATCAACCCTATGGGGAAAAGCCCCGCATGCTCGAGGAATCGACCGAGGAATTGGTTCGTCACCTGCAGAATCCGATCGGCTGGTGGCGCGATACCGCGCAGAAGATCATCCTCTTGCGGCCCGACCGCGAAAAAGCCATCCCCCTCCTCGAAGGTCTCTTCCAGTTCACCCAAGGTCCTCTGCCACGCATGCATGCTCTTTGGACTCTCCACGGAATGGAAGCATTGACTCTTGAAATTAAGAAGGAAGCGTTGTCTGACCGTTCCCCCATTCTACGCCGGGCGATAGTCCAGATGATCGAAACCACTTTGCCCGACCAACTCGATCTGTTGGTTTCTCTTGAGAAGGAACGCGATCCCCGGGTAGCCGAGCAACTCGTCTTCACCCTCGGAACCATCGACGATCCAAAGGCCGAGGAAATGATTCAGTATCTCGCCTCCAATAACCTTTCGGACAAAGGCGTGATGCTCGCGACCACTGTCTCCCTCTGGGGGAAAAAGCACTTGCCTTTGGTAAAGGAAATGCAGTCTAAAAAAGCCTTTGCCAAAATTACCCAATCAAAAAAGGCATCCGTAAACATGGAATGGAACAAAGCCCTTACAAGCTGGGACCGGGGTATGAAGTTCGCCAAGGATTTCGACGTCACCCATCGCAAGATGATCCAGACGGGAGAGCAGCTCTACTTTCAACACTGCACTTCTTGTCACGGGGCCAACGGCCAAGGCGTGCAAGTCCCCGGCACCGAACAATTCCTCGCCCCTTCCCTCGTCGATTCGAAACGGGTTCACGGAGATCCCCGGCAATTGATCCCTCTGTTCTTTCATGGACTGATGGGCCCCATCGACGGAAAGACGTACCAAGCCGGATACATGGCCCCCGCCAAAACCTTTGGAATCGAACGCGAAGACCGTTTGGCCGATCTGATTACCTATCTGCGCTATGCTTGGGGCAAGGA
>JABHOU010000519.1 GCA_018695085.1 Opitutia bacterium
AAAGTCGAAATCGAGCGATTTTTCGCTTCGGACGAAATCTTTGAAATAGCCTAGCCCGAGGCTATTTCGAATTCGATACGAGAAGGCACACGGCATGTGCCCCGATCCCTTCACCTCGGCCGATTCCACCGATGCCTTCATTGGTCGTAGCCTTTATGCCAACTTGGTTGGTCTCGACGTCGAGAACTTGGGCTAATCTCTCTTTCATCGCGTCAACGTATGGAGAGATCGTAGGCTTTTCGGCAATTATCGTGGCGTCCACGTTTCCGATGAGATATCCTCTAGCCTCACATTCCTCTTTTGCCTTCAGGAGGATTTTCATGGAGTCGATGCCTTCCAGAGTCGGGTCGCTCGGCGGAAAGTGAACCCCAATGTCGGGTAGAGCAAGGGCACCTAGAATGGCATCGGCGAGAGCGTGGGTCAAGCAGTCGGCGTCGGAGTGTCCTTCCAGTCCCAGTGCATGAGGAATCTCAACTCCTCCAAGTATTAGCTTTCGTCCCTCGGCGAATCGGTGAACGTCGTAACCTTGGCCAATGCGGAAAGGGTGATTCATGCTTTTTCCTTGTTAATTAGAAATTCAATATAAGATAAGTCAGCGGGTGTGGTGACTTTGGGATTCGGATAGCCTGAGTCCACGAGGGATACTGGATGACCGAGCAGTCCCACGGCGGAAGTTTCATCTGTGACCGACAAGTTTTTTGCTAGGGCTTGGACCATCCCTTCCCGGAGTAGTTTGGCTTGAAAGGTTTGGGGAGTTTCCATTGCCCATAGACTGCTCCGATCGATGGTATGACCGGCAATGGGGTAGGAGCCTTGGTCCTCTCGGGTCTGCTTGATTGTGTCTATTACCGGATGGGCCAGTGTTGCCCCTCCGGTCTCGATCGCTACGGATAGAAGCTTGACCAGACTTTTCGCCCTAATCATTGGGCGAGCGCAATCGTGTACGAAAATGATTTGTATCTCAGGCGTAATCTTCGCAAGAGCATTTTGCACAGAGTGGCGTCGCTCTTCGCCGCCTTTAACTAAGATGACTTTGACACCCTCTGGAGCCATCTTGCTTGCTTCACTTTCCAAGAGTTCTTTTTGCGATTGATCACGATAAGTGACTATCCACAAGTTGGCTACGGCCGCCTCGCGAAAAGCAAGCAAGGATTTTGCGAATAACGTGCATCCTCCCACTTCGTATAGAATCTTATCGTCTACGCATTTCCTCATACGACTACCGCGACCAGCAGCGAGCAGGATGGCGGCGTTCATGATAAAAGAGACTTTTGACTTGAAGCCAGTTCTTCTTGGATTTGGCCAATGACCCCTGCGGGGTTTTCCGCCTCTAGAATAGGTCGACCGACCACAAGATAGTTCGCACCCGCTTGAGATGCCTCAGCGGGGGTCATGACGCGCTTCTGGTCTCCTAGGTCGGAGCCTGCGGGGCGAATTCCAGGCGTAACAAAACTGACAGTTGAAGGCAAAATGTTGCGAAGCGAGCGTAATTCCTTGGGTGAGCAGACTATACCTCCGACTCCCGCATCGGTTGCAAGTTTGGCGAGCCTTGTCACTTGATCTTCGGGGGTATTCATTACTCCTAGCCTATTGAGGTTTTCCGAGTCCATGGAGGTCAGTACGGTGACTGCGAGCAAGGTGGCGTCAGGAAGGACCCCGCGCATGGTGTCTGAGCAGCGGGTCAAGGCTTCCGAACCAGCCGAGGCATGAATGGTAAGCATAGAGATCGGAAGGGTCGAAAGGCTTTCTATGGCTTTCGCCATTGTGTTCGGGATATCGTGCAGTTTGAGGTCGAGAAAGATGTTTTTGCCCTCGCTCGCCAAGTCGCATACGAAGGTAGGTCCATCGCGCAGGTAGGTTTGCAGACCGATTTTAATCCACTTCAGGTTTTCTCCAGCAGCTTGAATTATCGTTTCGGCTCGGCTTCTAGACTCTACGTCCAGAGCTAAGATTACCTCTGTTGTGTTTTGGATCTGCATTGATTCGAACATCATGCGCGAAAAGGGAATCGGGCAAACTTTTATTTCGGTTCGCCTCAACGGGAACCCAATGCTAGACGAAGTCATCAATGAAGTCAGGAATTCGAAGCGTTAGCGTTTTCTCGCCCGCAAAGGTGAATTTATTTCTCGCGGTTACAGGCAAGCGCCCTGATGGCTTTCATGATATACTTTCCGTAGCGGCTCCTTTGCAGTTGGGTGACGTCGTCACCATCGAGGCGAGGGTTGGACATGGAGAGGTCGATTGCCTATGCCCTGAGTTACAATTGCCCGTAGGAGAGGATAATATTGCTGTTAGGGCGGCTCGGGCATGGTTGAATAAGGCGAGGTGTGAATGGAATGTTTGCATCACTATCAGCAAGCGTATTCCGGTTGGCGGTGGTTTGGGTGGGGGAAGTTCCAATGCAGTGGCTACCTTGCACGCGTTAAATCTACTTGCCAAAGTTCCCTTGCCTTTTGAAACCCTCTTGGACTTGGCTGGGGAACTTGGCTCTGATTGCCCGCTTTTCTTATTCGGCGAACCTTGCTTATTGGAGGGCAGGGGAGAATCGGTAAAGCCTCTGCCTGCAAAAGTTTCCGAAAGGTTTCGCGGTAGCCGTTTGCTTCTTTTCGCACCAAGTTTAGGAATGGATACGACCGAGGTTTACGATCGCCTGGCGCACAATCCCGGTTGGTATTCCGATATGGGGCATGCCAGAGCTCTCTTGGCGAAATGGACCGAAGGAAGCGATGATGTGGATGCTTTGCTGGCAAACGACCTTCAAAAGCCCGTTTTTGAAAAATGTCCGGGATTTCCTGTCCTGCTCGAGGAACTGAGTGAGGGATTTGGCTGGAAATGCGGAATGAGTGGGAGCGGGTCATGTTGTTTCGCTTTGCTGGACAATGGGTTAGGTGTTTCTGGTGGGGTTAAGAAAATCCGTTCTGCGTGGGGAGAGGATTGCTTTGTTGAAGAAACCGCTTTCGCCTAAAAGATCTTCTTTTTTTGTGGCGGAATCAACCAATTTCAGGCATCATTTCTCCCCCTCAGTTGTCTGAGATTTATTTTGCATGCCTGAAGATACCCAAAGACGTGAAATTATCCTTCACGGCATAGCGGCCTCCCCCGGTGTCGCTCATGGTCGCGTATTCCGCTTTCTTCATGGAGAAGTGGAGGTGCCTTCTTATTTGGTAGGGAAGGAGAGTCAGGAAGCGGAAATTATTCGCTTCGAGCAAGCCTTGTTGGAGACTCGTGAACAGATTAAGGAAATTCGAGCCGACGTGGGGAAAAGTCTCGGGGAAAACGAAGCCGCTATTTTCGATGCGCATGTCCTCGTGCTGGAGGATCAAGCCTTGATCGACGATGTTGTCGGAGAGGTGCATAACACGGGGGACAACGTTGAGCAATGTCTGCATCGCGTTAGCTCTCGTTACCTTGATTTCTTCGACGGACTTGAAGATCAATACCTGCGCGAGCGAGCTTCCGACGTCCGGGACGTCACTCGTCGTCTTTTACGTAACCTGCTCGGAGCTACGGGATCTGGCACTGCTTTTTTGGATGAACCCAGAGTACTGGTTTCCGAAGATCTTACGCCATCGGATACGGCTTCGTTGGATAGATCGAAGATTCTCGGCATCGCCACTGATAGTGGTGGTCGTTCCAGTCATGCAGTAATTATGGCCCGAGCGGGTGAGATCCCGGCAGTTGTGGGACTCAGGGAGTTGACCGTTAACTTGCAAGACGGTGACACCGTACTTGTCGATGGTTTTGAGGGAACGGTCGTCATCAACCCCGGCGAACAAACTCTTTTCCGTTACGGGGAAGTGAGTTTTAAGCGAAAGAAGCTTTTGGACCTAGTGGTCGATGAAAGTTACTTGCCCGCGGAGACTGCCGATGGACGGAAGTTAACCGTTTTCGCCAATGCTGATTCTCCAGAAGAGGTCGCGAAAGCGAACGAAAACGGTGCCCTTGGGGTAGGACTTTTTCGAACAGAGTCCGTTTTTCTTCGGCACAATCGAATTCCCGATGAGGAGGAGCAGTTTCAAGAGTACAAGGCGGTGGTGGAAGCCTCTTCTCCCTTGCCCGTGACGATCCGAACTCTTGATTTGGGTGGAGACAAGGTGCTTGGTTCCTCTGATCGCGTAAAGGAGGACAATCCATTCATGGGCTTCAGAGCCATTCGGTTTTGTCTTCGTAACAAGGATGTCTTTCTGACTCAGCTCAGGGCAATCTTGAGGGCCAGCGCCTTTGGTAAGGTCAAGATCATGTTCCCTATGATTAGCGGAGTTGGTGAAATGCTCAGTGCCCGAGAAACTCTCGATGAGGCGAAGACGCAACTGGAGAAAAGAGGAGAGGCTTTTGATCCGCAAACTCCCGTAGGTTGTATGATCGAGACTCCTGCTGCCGTTACCATTTGCGATCTGTTAGCCGAGCACGCTGATTTCTTTAGTATCGGAACCAACGATCTCGTTCAGTATCTGCTAGCGGTTGATAGGATCAACAACCAGATCGCATATCTGTATGAACCTCATCATCCTGCAGTGATTCGAGCTGTGGGGCATGTGGCAGAAGTTGGGAGGAAGAAGGGTGTCGAGGTTTCCGTCTGCGGAGAGATGGCCGGAGATCCTCACTTTACGGCATTGTTGATGGGGTTGGGGATCGATGAAATGAGCGTGGCTCCGCCTCTCATCCCGGAGTTGAAGTTTTTTGCCCGTCGCTTCACTATTCTCGAAGCGGAAAAATTACGGGAAGAAGTTGAGCAAATGGCGAGGCCATCCCAAATCCTCGTCAGAATCAAGGCCTTTCATGATGAAAAAATGGCAGGTTTCTACGATGTTGACGAATAGTCTAAAGCCATCCGTGCTTTGACTGGATTACTCTTCTTGGAAGTTGCTCACGAAGAGCTTGGTTATTTCTTTGCAGAAACCTTCCGCGTTCTCGCAATTTGCATGGAAGGTGAGTTTTGTTCCCTTGCCCGCGGCAAGCATCATGATTCCCATTATACTTTTTCCGTTCACTCGCTCACCATCTTTTTCCACCCAGATTTCGCCGGTGTAGTTATTGGCTATTCGCACGATCATAGCGGCTGGGCGCGCGTGAACTCCCATCTGATTCGTTACTTCCAATACAATTACTGGCGCATCTTCGCTCATGTTCAATTTTGATTTGGGCCCTAAAGAGGAAAAAAGACAAAGGAAAAGTTTAGGAAAATATCCACAAGCATAATCCGGCGGCGAATGCGGCTCCCAGATCATCGACTACTACCCCAATACCTTTGGGTAGCACTTGGAGCCGATTAATACCAAGGGGTTTCCATATGTCGAAAATACGAAATAAAACAAAGCCGGCCATTGTTAAGGTCAGCTTCTCGAGAGTTCCTTCGAGGGTGGTGAGGTCATTCGAAATGCCCCAGAAAACTAGCGGCATGGCAACGAATTCGTCGATTATTACCTCTCCCGGGTCACGTTTGCAAAGAATGCGTTCGGCTGCTGAGCAAATCGGAATTGCGAGCAAGGCAAGAAGGGTGAATCCCCACAAAATGTATGATGGCGGTAGATACGACCATTCCAGAAGTGCGAGAAAGGCAAGGGCTCCCGCAAGTGAGCCAAAGGTTCCCGGAGCGGGACAACAAGTTCCCAAGGGACCTAGAGTTGCTATGCCGAGCAATAATCGATTCGAGCCAGAGTCCTGTGAAGCGGATGGGGGGGCGTCCGTCACTTCTCTTCCTCGTCCATAAAGAGGTTCCAGTACTTTATCATGTATACTACACCCGAAAAAACAGTGAGCAAGGTGGCCAGTATTAAGGTTGCGTTGGCAGCTCCAGATACCGCCTCGAGTAATGGGTCGTAGAAGTTTATCGGCATTTTATCGGCTAGATCGTCTTGCATGGTCATTTCTCCAAGAAAGAGACTGATGCAGGTGAGTTGGATGACGGTCTTAAGTTTGCCCACCTTTTCTGCTGCCAAGGTGATGCCCTTGCAAGCCGCAACAAGTCGCAGGCCGGTAATGAGCAGCTCTCTCGATAAAATGAGCAGTACGGGAAATAGAGCCCATTGATTCATGACGCCCATCGTCAGGAGGCTCACGAACATGCCTAGCGTCAGTATCTTGTCGCAGAGGGCGTCCATAAACTTTCCAAAATCAGAAACTTGGCCCATCCGCCGAGCTAGCCAACCGTCCAACCAGTCCGTAAGAGCCGCGAACAAGAAGATGAGGAGTGCCGTTAGGCGAGACCACGGGAAAGCCTCTTCCGGTGGGAAGTAAAGGCAACCGATGACGATCAGCATCAACGGGATTCTCGACAAGGTAATCAGGTTTGGAAAATTCATGGGACTTGAGTTTCGCTTCTCCTTGTGGGGGCAAGGGCTTCTTCCGCAAGTCTTTTCCGCCTTGGTGGTCGACTTTACAGGTTTTTTTAGTAAGTTCTGACATGTTTCTATGACAACTGCTATTTACCCCGGTACTTTTGATCCGATTACCAACGGACATCTTGACGTACTTGCTAGAGCCTGCCGGCTCTTCGACAAAGTAATAGTAGCCGTTGCTTCAGATAACTCTTCCAAAAAGGTAACTTTCAGCGTGGATGATCGAGTTCGTTTGATTCAGGAAAACGTTTCCGATTTGCCGCAAGTTTCAGTGGAGAGCTTTTCAGGTTTGCTTGTCGATTACGCCCGCAAAACGGAAGCATCAGTTATTGTGCGAGGTCTCCGGGCGGTCTCGGACTTCGAGTACGAGTTCCAAATGGGCCAGATGAATCGTCATTTGGACTCGGAGTTGGAAACTATTTTCCTGATGCCTAACGAGAAGTATTTCTTCACTAGCTCGAACCTAATAAAGCAAGTACACCTTCATGGTGGGCGTGAAACTCATGACTTGGTGCCCCAAAATGTCCTTGAGGCTCTTCGTCAAGTTGTTGAGCAAAGGGATAATCAGGAATCCTGACTCTCGAAATGAGTACAAGTTCCTCTAACGCAAACAGGTCTGACCGGAGTACTTTCGGAGTGGTTTTCTTGACCATATTTCTTGATATGGTCGGGTTCTCTGTAATTTTTCCTCTCTTTCCCGAGATGCTCGACCATTATCTCGAAAAAGATGGGGATGGCGGACTCCTTACCCTTTTCGTTTCCTCTATTCAGCACCTTGGCTTTAGTTCTGAGAATGCCGGTTTTAGAATAGAGACGGTGATCTTTGGTGGAGTACTAGGATCCCTTTTTGCGATTCTTCAGTTTCTTTTCGCTCCAATATGGGGCCGTTGGTCTGATCGTATAGGCCGTCGGCCTATCATGCTAATGAGCGTTGGCGGGACATGTCTCGGTTATTTGATTTGGACCTTCGCTGGAAGTTTTTGGGCCCTCTTGCTTTCTCGAGTCGTAGGCGGAATGGCCAGTGGGAATCTTTCGGTTGCCACTGCTGCAATTGCAGACGTGACCCCTCGTGAAACTCGAGCGAAGGGCATGGCATTAGTTGGAATCGCCTTTGGCTTGGGATTTATTTTCGGTCCGGCAATTGGTGGTTTGGCTTGGGCTTACGGTGGCGACTTTGCTGAACATCAAAGCCTCGGTTTTTTCGGACTCAACCCTTTTTCTGCTGCCGGACTTGGCAGCTTCTTGCTGGCGTTACTAAATCTCCTTTGGCTTGCCTTGCGTTTCCGTGAGACTTTGCCCATTGAGAAGCGAGATTCCCAACGCCCTGGGAAACCTGGAATCTTTCAACTTGGCAAAGTTGACAATATTCCTGTTCGCCGTTCTTGCCTAGCCTATTTCTTTTATATGATTTCCTTTAGCGGCATGGAGTTCACCCTGACCTTTCTTGCCGTCGAGCGCTTTGTTTATACTCCTGCCGACAACACTCGGATGTTCCTGCTCATCGGTCTCACATTGATTGTCGCCCAAGGAGTTCTCGTGCGGCGTTTGGCGGG
>JABHOU010000490.1 GCA_018695085.1 Opitutia bacterium
TAGCTGGACGAAGCGGACACCTTTTTCCAGGAGACGCCGGGCGAGGATGCAGTTGCGTCCGAAGCCGGCCCGATCCTTGTTCTTGGTGTCGTCGGCACCGTAGGCCTTGAGGATGGATGTAGGCTCCTTGGATAGATCGGTGACCTCGGGGATGGACATCTGCATACGGGCGGCCAGTTCGTAGCCGGCAATGCGGGCGGCTAACTCGGAGTCTCTGGGGTATTGCTCGAGGTGGCGCTCGTTGAGGCGCTGGAGAAGCCTGCGCCCGTCCAGATCGGTCTTTCCGGAGAACTCTTCCCCGGGAAACAGGTGACGGATTTTCTTGGAGGCGCTGAAGGGCGTACCTTGAAACTGGGCGGGCAAAAAGGCGTTGGACCAGTTGTTGATGGAAGCCTGCGGGTTGCCCCGCGGGTCGGGAATCGAAACGAAGGCGGGTAGGTTTTCGTTTTCCGTACCGAGGGCGTAGGATGCCCAGGAGCCCATCGAGGGGAAGCCTTCGAGGGTGAAGCCGGTCGACATAAAGGTCTCCCCGGGACCGTGGGTGTTAGTCTTGCTAGTCAGCGAGTGAATGAACGCAAAGTCGTCGGCGAGGGAGCCGAGTTCGGGGAGGAGATCGCTGGTCATCTTTCCGCAGGTCCCCCGAGGCTTGAAGTCGCGGATGGGTTTGATCAAGTTGCCGTTCTCGCCCTGAAAAGTGTTTACGGCTCCGGGCATCGGGGTGTCGTGGCGACGGAAAAGCTCGGGCTTGTGTTCCCAAGTGTCGACGTGACTGACGGCTCCCGTGCAGTAGATGACGAGAACCTGCTTGGCCCCGGGGGGGAAATGGGTCTTGCGTGCGGAAAAGGGTCGGTCGGGATTGATCTCAGGCCGGATCGGGCTTCCCAACAAATGATCATCGGCAAGCAAGCCGGCCAAAGCCATGCCCCCGAAGGCGGTTCCCGATCGGCGTAGGAAATCGCGCCGGTTGAGGAGCGAGGTTCCGGCGGGAGACAGGTTTTCGGGTTGAGGTGTCGTCATTGCATGAAAAGGAATTCGTTGGCGTTGAGGAGTACCCGGCAGAGGGCGGGGAGGCCATGCTCGTTGAGGTAGGCCAAGGTTTCTTTGGTTTCCTCTTTCTGTGGAGAGCGGCCGAAGGTCCAGGAGTAAGCCCGGTCGATTTGTTTGCTTGGGTCCTCGCCCACTTCCTTGGCAATGCGTTTGGCGAAACGTTTGGAAAGATCCCCCATGAATGCGCTGTTGTAAAGGTTGAGGGCCTGAATGGGGGTGGTCGAGCGGCTGCGGTTGGGGGCTGCCTGTCCACCGTCGGGGCAGTCGAAAGCTCCGAAGACGGAATCCTGCTCCATGCGGATGCGCATGGTGTAGACCATACGGCGCATGTCTTTGGGTTCGAATTCGTCCTTGGCGATCCAGTTGCGGGCGTAGTTGGAGTTCGGCAAGAAGAGCAGAAAGCCGGGGCCGTACATTTTCCGGTCGAGGGCTCCTGCCAGCAACAGGGCGTTGTCGCGGATGGCTTCGGCCTCCAACCGTCTGGGAGGGAAGCGCCAAAGGAGCTCGCTCCCCGCATCCTTGGCCAAACCGTCCCTGCGGGGAAGGGACGCCTGTCGGTAGGTCTTCGAGCGAAGGATCAGTCGGTGCATATGCTTGACCGACCAGCCGTTCGTCATGAATTCGAGGGCCAACCAATCCAGAAGGTCGGGATGCGTCGGACGAAAGCCCATATCTCCGAAATCTGAGGGTGTGGCCACGAGGCCACGTCCGAAATGGTAGTGCCAAATGCGGTTGACCATGACCCTTGCGGTCAAGGGGTTATTCGGGTCAATCAGCCACTTGGCGAAGGCGACGCGCCGATCCTTCTCTTTCGCATTGGGTTTGAGCTCGAGGGGTTGGATGACGGAATTGAGCGTACCCAGCCCCTCGGGCGCCACGATGTCACGCGGAGCGAGCGGATCCCCCCGATGCATTAGCCGGGTCGGAGTCGGCTGCCTGAATGTTCCGGCGTAGACATTGGTTGACTTCGAGATGGTGGCGATCCGTTCCTCGATTTTCTTGAGTTGAGCCAGCTTTTTTCTTCCCTGTTCGGCATCCTCCGGAGGGTGCAGGGAAAAGTCGTAACGGGGAGTGGATTTGGTCTTTTCCGTCTTGAAGGGAAGCCGGTCGTTCGAGTTGGTCAGCAGGAACCACTTGTCAGGCTTGATGCCTCCCTCGATACGGTATTTCGTGGGGAGGCGATCCTTGTAGCGTCCCGTCCGGTCGCGCCCCCACTCGATGCGGTCGATGACGGCGGGCTCAGGTAGTTCGAGCTGAACCCATCCCTTCCCTTTTTGGTTGGAGATCCAGCTGCGGTCGTTTCCGTATTTTCCGTCGTTGAGGTGAACGAGCTTGTGTTTTGGGTTGTTGGCGTAGTTTCCCGAGGAGGTCAATTTGGCGCCAAGTGCTGCGTTGCGGGGTTCCTCACCAGTGGTCCATAATTCAAATTCGTCGATACAAGGTTCGGAGCCGTTGGTGGTGGCTTCGGTTGTGAAACGGACGAAGCGGACCTTTTCGGGGGAGAGGGACTCGATGTTTCGCGTAAACTTTACCGAAGGGCGAAGGGTGGGTGGACGGGTAGGGGCTTTCCCTCCGTTGTAGGCGCTCAAGAGAATGACGTCGGCAGTGACCGCGCTGCCATTGATTCCTGCCCGAAGGACGATACCCGATTCTAGTTCCAATTCGTGAACCCCGGAATCCTGAAAGCCGCTCCAAAGGGGCTTGCTGACCACCTTGCCCTCGCCGTTCGCGAACAACTGTTGGTTGACCGTGGCGATGGTCCGGCGATCCTTGTCCGTGGCGGGGTCGCCGTCGGCATCTAGTTGGTAGAGTGCGTCCTTGCCGTGCGTGCCCCATCCGCTTCCCCAGGAGAGCCAGATGCGGAAGCGTCCCTTGACGCCGGGCCGGTAGACGGCGAGGTCGAGACCTTGCTTGTTCTTCCACCAAGTGTAGGTTCCGCCACTTAGGTTGGGCGAGCGCTTGGCGTCACCCGGATCGTTGAGGTAGCCGCGATCAGTGCCCTTGGGGTTGGTCCCTTTGCCGGCCGTTTTTTGGAGAAACTCCACTTGATCCGAGTTCTCATCGTCCAGCAGAACGAAACTTGTAGTCGACTCGGGGATGAAGTGGAGGAGTTCTTTTTGCAAAATGCTCCTTTCCGCACCAAGCTCATCAATTTCCTTCTTAACCTCGTCCCTTAACGGGACGTTGCGCTCGCCATGGACAACGCCTTCGAAAACCGCTTGCATGGAGTAGAAATCCTCTTGGGAAATGGGATCGAACTTATGGTCGTGGCAGCGGGCGCACCCAACCGTCAAGCCAAGGAAGGCGGAACCGGTGACCCCTACCATGTCGGCTAGTTCGTTGGCCCGTTGTTGCTTCCGGAGCAAAGGATCTTTGCCGCCCACGATATCCTTGGGGCCAGCCACGAGGAAACCGGTGGCGGTCTCTGCCCCCACCGTATCCCCGGCAACTTGTTCAAAGACAAAGCGGTCGTAGGGCTTGTCCTCGTTGAAAGCCCGAATGACGTAGTCGCGGTAGTGGTAGGCATTGGGTCGCTCGTGGTTAGTCTCGAAGCCGGCGCTGTCGGCATAGCGTACGACGTCTAGCCAGTGGCGGGCCCAGCGTTCTCCGTAACTTGGGTTCTCGAGAACCTTTTCAATCAGCTGTTCGTATGCATCCTCTTTTTTGTCCGAGACAAATGCATTCACTTCTTCAGGGGAGGGCAAAAGACCGAGCAGGTCCAGATGCACCCGGCGGATCAAGGTTCTCTTGGATGCCTCGCTCGAATGCCTCAATCCCTCTTGCGAGAGCTTCTTCTCAATGAATTCGTCAATGCTTTGGCTCGAAGTCGGGGCTTGGGGCGGAATCAATGACCAATGTGTTTCCATTCCCATCAGGCAGGGCAAGCAAAGAAGGAACGCAATTTTTAGCGATGCGTGCATGTGTGTCTGTGATTATCTTATGGATGCCATCGCCCGCACAAGGGAAATTATGTGATCCAATCAAATTGGCTCATGGAACCAGTACTGAGGAACTGAACGGGAATGGACTCCTTGAAAGCTCACTTTGGTTGCGGATTGGGCGGGATCTCATTTGGGCTCGCGGATTCTTCAATTGATGTGACTTCTTCGGGTTGCGGGGCGTATTCAATGGCATTGGCCAATGCGAGCATTGCATAGGAGGTTGGCACAATTCCCGCAGGTGTGGGATAGTAGGAATTGTTCCATTTGTCAGGCAGGACCCAAGCCTGAGCCCAGTTGAACCCTTTACCTGTGTATTGTGGGAGCAGTTTGCTTCTTGCCCGCAAGGAAGAGCTAATCAATGATTTGAATCTGTTTGTTGTTTGCCACGAACCGTTCGGGCTTTGCCCGTCGATGAGGAAGCGGGTCACGGGCGCGGCGAGCGTGGCTAGGGAATCGGAAGACTTATTGGCGAATATGCTAAAGGCGAGGTCGTAGGGACCGAAGGTAGAAGAAGACACGGTTTGCTTGTGGTCAACGAATAGAGCGGAGGGCAGATCTGCCACTACCCGGGCGGTTGCGGCTTGAAAGTTTCGGGCATAACGAGAAGCGGCTTGTTCGCCGGCGATGGCGGCGAAGGCGTTGAGAGTGGCAAAGCCTTGGGCGGCGGAGGCAATGGTGGTGGGAGACTCCAGTTTCGGAAAGGTGGCGGGATCGGCTGGGACGCCTCGGATGAGGAGACTTTTGTCGAAATCATTGACGGGTTGGTGGAAGTTCAATTGGTGGAAGCTTCCGTCCTTGAATTGGCCCTTGGCTATGGCGTTCGCCGCGCTCGCGAGGACTTGGGGAAGGGTGCGAGATTTTCCCAAGGTTTGGCGGCTGCCTTTTGGGCGAAGCGTCGTCGTTTCCTTTGGCAGGACGTCCTTCGTTGAAGCAACGCTCAAGGCATGCAGGACTAATGCAGTGGTTTCCAAGTCCACTGTGGTTTGGTTATAGAGATAGAGCGGGAAGGCGATGAGGTTGAAAACTTGGCCGGCTGTTTCCGAGAACCCTTTGTCTTTCAAAATCACCCTAAAATAGACACTGCTGTCTTTCGCCATCATGGTGTAGCGGCCCTTGAGGTTGTTCGTTCGGCGAATGAGTTCGAGGGCTTCCTTCATCTTGTTCTCGTCGTACTCCTTCTTTTTCTCATCGAACTTTTCTTTGAAACGCAGGTATTCGGCGCTAGTGTCGGCATTCGCCGAAAGAATGGCCCCGAGCAATTCGGTGTCCAACCCCACGGGGCCCCATAATCCGGCGGCTTGTCCTGACTTCATCTGCGCACCCGCCAACTTGGCGGCCATTTGAGAGGCGAGTTCGCGATGCTCTTCCAGTCCGGAGTTTGCGAAGGCGCAAATGGACCAAGCAAGGTCCCAGGTTGAGTCTGGAAGACCAAAGGTGTTGTATAGGTAACTGAAGGTCTCCAAGGGGCGGGAGATCAGTTCGTCGAATGGATCTACACCCGACTTGATGAGGGCATAAATAACCAAGGCGTTTTGTCCCAATTGCCCCGACTTCCATTCAACCGTACCGCCCGGGCCGTACTTCGCCACCTTGTGGATTCTTTCGATCGTGCCATTTTTATCGCGGACGAGCCGATTTTGGGGCCTCGTGCCAGTTTGTTTACCGCGTACCCGAACCGGCACTTTCACCTTTTTTTTCACGGTTACGGCACCCGAATCACCCACCTTCACATTACGAACGACTTCTTTGGTTATCGTTGTCCATTCGTGAACGGGAATCTGCGCGACGATTTTGCGGTACATCACTTTCTTGTCGGAGTAGCCGATGGCCTTGCGCCGGCGTATGGGCGGGTAGAACAATCCTTCCTCGTCCTTGGCGGCCAAAGTCCGGAAGTATTCCACGGCTTGGTTCAGTGCGAGAGTGATTTCCGCTTGGTCGGGCGGGCCGTTTCCCATCGCCTTGGCGATTTGCTCGTCCACGGGCTTTTCCTGTGGGGTCTTGTCGGGCGGCGGTTTTACATCGCTGGCGAGTTGCCTGGCCAATGCTTGCGAATCGGGGCTCAGACTGGCGAGTGGAAGATCGAAGGGTTGGCCATTCATCTCGATGGTGAGGGTTTCAGTCACGAGATTTATGAAGCGGGCTCGAATGGTTCTGCCGTTTGCATCCTTCCATTCCTGCTGTTCGTCTTTTCCGACCACCGCCTGTGGTCCGGGTCTGCTGGATTCTTCGGCAAGAGACTGAGCCAGTTTTTGACTTTCTGCATTCAACTGGGCAAGGGGTAGCTCGTGTATGGCTCCTTCCAGTTCGACCGTCAGGTTGTCCCCCACGAACTTGACTATTCTTGCCCGAATGGTGCGGCCTTTTTTATCTGTCCAGTCGAGAAAGTCGTTTCGTTCTTCCTTTTTTGCACCCTGTCCAACACGCAAGGACAGGAGGACCTCATCGGGTGTTCCGATGAAAAGAATCGTACGAAGTTTAGCCTGCGACTGCGGACTAAGATCCGTCGATCGAATCATTGATTGTGTTCCCTGAAGCCTGACCGTGACTGCATTGTCGTCGGTCTTTACGAATCTAGCCGTTATGGTTCTCCCTTTGAGGTCCGTCCACTGGTGAGACACATCCTCAGCAATGCCATGCAAAGCAAAGGCGAGAAGACCTTGGAAAAGAAATAGGGCGTGTTTAGCGGTTCTCATTTTGACTGATGAAATCAAATTGTAACACATAAGCAAGATATGGGTAAACTCGCTGTATCGACAATCTTTAACCTTTTTGCGTCAATTGATACCGTCAAAGACTTCAGCCTTATGAAAGGCATGGATTTACTTCTTCAAAACAAAAAGCAAACGGAAGTAGTTAATGTCTAATGGGGCAAACTTCTTTTAGGGATGTTTCTCACTTGCAAAGAAAATCTCTTCTTCAATCATGCTACCCTTATGGCAGATAAAAAAAGAGCGATAGCCGACCGCAGGAATTTCTTACAAAGCAGTGTGCTGGGCGCAGCAGGGGTTGGCCTTGCTGTTTCTTCAAGTTCATCCGTAGCGGTGGCGAAAACGGATGAGGCGACCATCAAGCCCGAGGTTACGAATGAAGTCGACGTGCTTGTGGTCGGTGGCGGAACGGCAGGAACCATTGCCGCGATTCAAGCGGGCAGGGCGGGTGCCAAGACTCTCTTGGTCGAGAGGAACTTCCAACTGGGCGGGGCGACTACGACTGGTGGGGTTGCCTTTCCCGGCTTGTTCGATGCCTGGGGGAAGCAGGTGATTGCCGGAATCGGTTGGGAACTGGTCAAGGAGAGCGTTGAGCTGGATGGCGGAAAGTTTCCAAACTTCGCCAAGGTCCCACGCTCTCACTGGATGAACCAGGTGCACGTCAATCAGTTCGTTTATGCCCTTTTGGCGGA
>JABHOU010000521.1 GCA_018695085.1 Opitutia bacterium
TGGTCAAGTTGCTCACGATAGTTTGAGATTGTATCCAACTTTATTCGGTACGCGTCCGTAGTCTTTACTTCGATTATGAGAGTCCGTCCGTTTTCACCTTCCCACAAGCCGTCGAAGCCATTTTTCCCTCGTTGTCCCCTGTATCGTCCGTGCGTTATCTTGAAGCCCAACCTCTTGCCCATTTCATTAACGATGTCTTGAAGAGCAAGCCCGCTATCAGTGAAGCTGCTGTTTAGGCATTTGTCCGTGTGTTCATTTAGACTTTCGCTTGGCACATAAGACAAAAGTTCTCTCAACTGGTTTGAAGTATCCGAATCATCCCTGAGCTTCCCATCCCCAGACATAGCAATTATTTGATCAATCGACTTCCCTTCGAGAAAGTCGGGCTTTTCCCGGTAAAGGTCTGCTATGGTCGTTGACATCGAAGATCATCAAAGCGTTCTGAACCTGAATAGTCAATAATGGTAAGAACTTTCAGGAAGTACCCACCGAACCAATCCGTTCGGGTGAAAACAAAGCCATTCGTTCGGTGCTTATCGCTTGCATGGAATGCGTGAAACTTGAAGGATGAAGCGATACCTAATATGAAAAACTTCACCCCCTTTGCTTTCTGCGCAAGCTTCCTGCTGGCGTTTCTTTCCCTCGGTGCCAAGCGGCCGAACATTCTCTACCTCTACGTTGATGACATGGGGTGGGGATCCATTGGTCCGAATGGTCAGGCCGAACGGAAGGCACTTGGCAAGCCCTATGTACTGACTCCCAACCTGGACCGCCTGGCGGCTGCCGGAGTCAACTTTCGCAGGGGGTACGGGTGTACGGTTTGTTCACCCGCCCGTTCGTCCCAGCAGACCGGCTTTCACCAAGGCTATACCTTTGCCGACCGCAACGATCCTGACAACGCCAAGAAGGCGATCCGGACGGAGGACCTGACCATGGGAGACGTTTTGTCCAAGGCGGGATACGCTACGGGCTATTGGGGCAAATGGGGGTACGGGGGCTCCAGGGACATGCAAACCCCGACGCTGGACAATATTCAGACCCTCCCGACTTCTCACGGTTATCAATTCGTGGTGGCCGAGTTGCATCACGTGCGGGCCCACACCTTCTTCCAACCCACCCTCTGGAATGCGCCGGCCAAACCCGGAGCGAAAGCCGGTTTGGAATTAAGACCCAATAGCATGTCAAAGTATGCGAACAACAAGGCATACTCGAATTATCCGGCCTCGCAGAATCATCCGGATTATCCGACGGTTGCCTATTGCGATGACGTCTATGCCTTTGCCGCCTTGGATTTCGTGCGTAAGCAGGCACTGGAATACAATCAATCCGGCAAACCGTTCTTCGGCTTGTTCGCCGCTCAGATTCCCCATGCTCCTTTCAAGGAAGTCCAAAGGCTTCCCAATTGGGATCAGGCTTACAAGGACAAGCCCTACTTTTCAAAACTGTCCGCTCAGTCCAAGCAATGGTGCGCCATGGTCACCCGGATCGATGCTCACTTCGGCAACTTGATCGACGCCTTGGAGGATCCGAATGCAGACGGGGACAAATCCGATTCGGTTGCCCATGACACCCTGGTTGTCTTTCAATCCGATAACGGGGGACCAAGAGGGAGCAACCGGGACGAGTTGAATGCAAATGGTGGCTTGCAGGGTTCCAAGGGAAGCATTTACGAAGGAGGCATTCGCGTTCCGACCATCATGCGTTGGCCGGCCAAGATCACGGCGGATTCCAAATTGAAACTTGGATCCAGCACGGACCTGATAGTCGATTGCTCGGATATGTTGCCCACTTTCTGCGAATTGGCCGGCACCCCCGTTCCCTTGGGGTTGAGCGGCGTTTCTTTGGCCCCGACGTTGACGGGCAAGGGAGAGCAACGGGTTCGTAATTTTCTGATTCACGAGGCGGGTGGCCAAGCGTCTATTATCCGTGGTCGCTACAAGCTGATTTGTTCTCGTGGAAACGCCAAGGCTGCCAAGCCGGGTTCCAAGAGCAAGAAGCGGCCCAAGAAATCGGCAAGCGGAAAGAATACGGGAAACGTTCAACTCTACGATCTGCAGACCGACCCGGCTGAGAAAAACAACATTGCTTCCGTACAGTCACTATTGGTGAAGGAACTGAATGCGTTGCTTACCGGGGAACGCGTCGATGAAGCAGCGGGCTTTGCCAACACCTATCACTCATGGAAGGGAGCCAAGGATGGTGCGATCGGACAGGCTTCCAACTGGAGCGATTACGTCTATCAAAACGCTGGCGAAATTTATATGCAGGAGAACGGATCCCCTCAATCCCATTGGTGCGCCAAGATTGATCGGGGTTCGGCACTCGCGGACAAGGATACGGAATTTCTCGGCCTTGAACTCAGCGCTCGTCTGACGGTGAAGTCCGGGGCAACGGTGCATGCCCGAAACGAATTGCGAGTCGAGCCAAAAGGTCGATTGGTTTTGCAGGGCGGCACGGTCGAATCCTTGAGGTGGGTGGACGTCCAGTCCGGCGGAACCCTTGCGGGGCACGGGACCGTGAAGGCCGATCTTTTTTGCAAGGGCACCTTGGCCTTGAACTTGGACAAGCCCTTGGTTGTGGAAGGAACCGTCAAGCTCTCCGGCAAGTTGAGTTTGTCTGGGGCCGGAAAAGTGAAGAGCGGCGAAAGCATAACCGTCCTCAAGGCAAAATCAATCTCCGGCCGTTTTGAGAATGACAAGATATCGCTTGCAGGCCAAAGCTCCTCCGTTGCTTACACCGCCAACTCGGTCACCGTGACGGCCAAGTAACCATTTCTCGAAAGCAAACGACCCAAAACATGAACTACCTACAGCTATGAATCTTCATTCTTCACCCATGTCGCTGTTGTTCATCTTGGGTCTCTTCATGAACACTGTATTGGCCGAGACCTCGACCAAGCTTGAGTTCAAAGCCTACTCGGGTTATTTTGTTTCCAATAAATTCGAGCCGGATGCACCCTCTTCCTTCGTGGCCTTGGATAACCCAAAGCAATTCGACCAAGTCTTTGGCGTTGCTTTCGTAATCGGGGACAAATCACCCCGCCTCGCCCCCGATGCCCTTAATACCGAGTTGGTCTTGTCCGCCATCAGGCGGGGCAAGGCATTTTGTACCTACCGGATCTCCTCCGTGACCGAAAAGGAAGGAGTTGTACGTTTGCGGTTTCAAACGACGAGCAA
>JABHOU010000522.1 GCA_018695085.1 Opitutia bacterium
CATGAAGGGTTCGATCCTTTCGAAGATTCTCTTGCCACCGACTTTTAGAATGATTTCCTCATTCTTGAGCCCTGCTTTTGCCGCGACTCCGCCTTTGGCGACCTGTCTTAGCAACAGACCTTTCGTATTAGGTTTGATTTTTTCCAGAAACTCGGGGGATTGCCCCCAGATTTCCTCAACCGCTGCCTGCATGGTAGGGGTGACAATAGTTTCCCTCTTTTCCATCAAGGAGCGAATGGCGGAAGGAGGAATGGCGGAAGCTATTCCTTGATGCACGTCGCCCAAAGTCATGGAGGCAACCTGAACGCCAACTATTTCGCCTCTGGCATTTAGCCATGGCCCCCCTGATGTGCCACCGGCTCCGATGCCCGCGATGGCGAAGGTTTCGGCAAAGGCACCGTCGTACCACTCGAAACTCGATTTTTTCTTAGCCACATATCCCGTGATGAGAAGGTTGTGCCGAAACACCGGAGCTCCAAAGAGATAGCAGGGTTTCCCTTCGTTCGGAACGTTTTTAGCGATTGGAAGAAAAGGGTATGAGTTTTCTCGTTTGGGCAGGGATAGCAGGGCCAGATCATGGGAACGGTCCGTGCAAACCAGTTCCAACGGATGGCGACCCAGGGTGGGGGAGAGAGCCTCGTAACGCTTGCTCTTCTTGCGAATGACGTGGCAGGCGGTAAGGACAAGGCCTTCTTTGCTCACAATGGTCGCGGAACCGTCTAGCCGCCCGCCCACTAGAATTTCCAAGCAAGCAGGGGCTACCTTGGCGTAGAGAGGTTTTGCTTTCGCTTCGTTTTCAGCAGTTACGCTCGAAGAGATTGCAAACAAGGTGATAGTGGCGAGCAAATGAACTTTCATGGACTCTCTTTTCTAGGTTTTCTGTTTAAGTGCAACAAATCCTTTGCCTAAGTTTTAGATATACTTAGGTTTCGGCAAATGAAGAGTTTGATCTCTAGGTTCATCGTAATTTGTTCTGTAATCCCATTTAGCTCCTGCATGGAATTTGAGAGTCAGGAACTGGCTTATTGTTATGCAAAGAATGATGACACCTTGTTGGTTACCCTCAAATACGAAGGCATTTACGGAGCGATCAAGGCCGGATTTGACGATCGATCGGATGATGTCGCTACGGACGAGCAATTGAGCGAGCAACAGGTGGCGCAACTTGAATCGGTTCTTGCGGGTGGTCGTGCCTTTTTCTTCAACAACTGGATAAGCGAGTACAGCCGAGCCGGTTGCGCCGAGGTGTTGCAAAAGATGAAGGATGGCAAAGGTCCCGAAATGGTGTTCGGTGATCCCGAGAAGAAACTCTTACGGGCCTTGCTGGACGATGTGAAGATTGAGAACATCGGTTTCTATCTCGACGAGAACAAGCGTTTGTGCGGTGCACAGACCATGCGCATTTCTCATTTCACCAAATTCATTCGATTGGCGAACGAAGTTTTTCGCCGTCAGTTCGTGGCAAAGTTGCTGGAATTGCGTAAAGAACAGGCGGAGACCGTCAAGAGTTCCTTCAGTCGCGAAAGTATCGATTTGCTGGAGAAGGCTCTCGACGACGATTATGACTTTCTTGTTCACGAGGGAAATCTGTTGCGCGTGCAGTTTCCGGTGGCGAAGTTGGACTACGAGCGTGTCGAAGAGGAAACGCAAGAGGATCTGCCCGAAGGTGTTCGCCTCGATTTTCGGAAAGGTGTTGCAACTTTCGAAATGGGCCGGTTGGGGGACGAAAAAGTCGTCTTGCAAAAGAAATGCTTCACTGGTTATTCCCGGAACGGCCTCAACTATATTCGAGCAAAACGTCCAAAGCTTCTCCATCAGTCCAAAGCGGTGGAAGGCATTTTACTTCAATTTCTTTCAGGCGTGTTGGCGGACTGACAGCGCTTTTGCCTTGAGCAATGAATTTCTCGGAATGGTTTGAGACGATTGTATGGTGGCTTATCGCGGCAGATTGTTGCGGCTACAACATCGTGGCTTGGGTTGGGAAGGACTGGTATGAGTCGAAGTTCGGGAAGTGTTCACGCATATTTCCCGTAACCAAGGCATTCGGGGTTTTTTACGGTGCTCTGGTGATTTGGCTGGGTACGGCTTTATTTCGGGCCGGATCTCCTCTCTTCGGAGGTTGATTTATCCCGAAAAAAGGAAGTGGCTTGACTATGCCTCGATCTTTCCGAAATAGTAAAACCGAACATATTTACTGCGAACCCAATCTAATTATTCGCCATGTCCATCAATTATAGAGAAGCCAAACGCATTTTAAATAAGCAAGAAGAAGCCCGCGAGGTGATCAACAGTTATCGTGGTCTGGAAAGCATCGGCAAGCGGATGCAGATGAGAAATAACAAGGATCTTATTCTGAAGCTCTTCGAAATAGAGGAAGACGAAGCTATCGTTGAAGTATTTACCCACCTCAAGGCCCTATACGAAGAGCAATGGGGTGATGCCGAGGCAACGGCTCCACCTGATAATCCAGGTGTCGTGACTGCAGATGGCACGGACTCAGCGGATGTCGCCGACCTCGACGAGACGATTGCAACTCCTCAAGCCGAAGCCGTACCCGCCGCTTAGACCTAGGCCACTAATTCTTTTCACATCGTGAAGAGGGTTCATGTGCATTTCTTTTTGTCCTAAATTGTCATTCTGAGGAAATTACATATTATATCATGACTATTAAAAGTACCATTACCAGTATACTCGCCGTCGGCTTATGCTCAGCCGGGCTTAACGCCGCACCCGACTTCAAGAAGGACGTCATGCCGATCCTGCAGGAGAGTTGCATCGATTGCCATGCCGCCCCGTACAAGAAAGGAACGCGACTTCGCAAACCCAAAGGCGGTTACCGCGTCGATACTCGGGAGAACATCTTAAAGGCAGGCGAATCCGAAGAGGCCGGCGTAATCCCCGGCAATGCAGCGAAGAGTCAATTGTACAAGCGCATTATTTTGGAGGAAGACCATGACGACATCATGCCCCCGAAGGGAGACCCCTTGACCCCCGCCCAACAAAAGGTCATCAAGGATTGGATCGATGCCGGCGCCGCTTGGGCTCCCGGAGTTGTGCTTCAGCGCAAAGGCTAACGTTTAGCCGGCATAACACTAGCTAGCTTTGCGGCTAGGGTTTTTGATTGTGAATCTCATTTGCGGATTTCACCTGATGGTTCTGAGTTGTTTTAGAGAATCTAAGCTTGCTTTTTTTCTCTTGGAAAGGAATTTCTTGGGTAGATGAAATTCTCCGAGCGCCATCAACCGAAGAGTACACTTTCCGGATCCATCATTTTGTCACACCCTTCTCTCCTTGATCCGAATTTCGTAAAGACGATCGTTTTTCTTTCGGCGCACTCCCAGGAGCAAGGTACTTTGGGGGTTATTCTGAATCGGCCCATGGGGCGCAAGTTGTCAGATCTCGACTCTTCTTTCATCGGCAAACCTTTTGGGAACACCCCTGTTTATGAAGGAGGACCCGTAGAGAAGGAGAAACTTATCATAGCGGCTTGGGAATGGCTCGCTTCTCCTAGCTCTTTCAAACTTTATTTCGGAATAGACATGGAAAAGGCCGAGGGTTTGCAAGCCGGCAATCCCTCTGTCAAAATTGCTTGTTTCGTAGGGCATTCGGGTTGGTCACCAGGCCAATTGGAGCATGAACTGAACGAAGACGCTTGGATTGTTTCGGCTCTCGACAAAGAACTGTTTGCCCAACTAGAGGACAAGCAGGTGGTCTGGAGGAACGTGGTTGGTTCGGTAAGTGACGAGCTGCGTTTTCTTGCCGATGCCCCGGAGAACCCGGAACTGAATTAAGCTGGTAAAGCTTCTTGGAGCATCCCATTTGTTCGAAATTGGTTTAGAAAATAAAACGACTTGGCTAAATTGAGTCCAGATTTCCTCGAAAAAAGGGCTTGGCGCACCAGTTGCTAAATGGCTTTAATTATTATTTGCATTACACCCTGAGTTTTCTGCAATCTAAATTCCCTCTGTCTCTCAGTTTCAAAACTTTCCACACTAAACAAATCCTCTCTCAAACACTACTCAAGTATCATACAATAAAATTCCAATCAGTAATGAGCAAACATAAGCTAGAATACATTTGGCTCGACGGATACAAGCCGACTCAGAGTCTACGAAGCAAAACGATGGTCGTTAACGATTTCAGCGGCAAGCTGGAAGACGCCAAGCAATGGTCATTCGACGGTTCCTCCACGGAGCAAGCGTCCGGGGACGATTCAGACTGCCTCCTACAGCCCGTTGCGGTCTTTCCGGATCCTGATCGTTTCGGTGGCAACGGTTGGCTGGTAA
>JABHOU010000524.1 GCA_018695085.1 Opitutia bacterium
ACCCAAAAGTCGATCGACTTCATCAAGGCCAACAAAGACAAGCCATTCTTCGTATACGTGCCCCATTCCATGCCGCACATTCCTCTCTACGTGCCTGATGAAATTCGCGACCCTGATCCGAAGAACGCCTATATCAACACCATCGAGCACATCGATTCCGAGGTCGGTCGCCTGCTCAAGACGTTGGATGAACTCAAGCTCGCCGAAAACACCTACGTCATCTACACCACCGATAACGGTCCTTGGCTGCAGTTTCGTCACCACGGAGGTTCTGCGGGACCTTTGCGCGAAGGAAAGGGAACGACTTTCGAGGGAGGTCAGCGTGTGCCTTGCGTGATGCGTGGACCAGGGATTCCAGCGGGGACGGTCTGCGACGAACTGACTGGGACGATCGACCTCCTTCCCACCATTGCCGCTCTGACTGGCAAGTCATTGCCGTCCAAGAACAAGATTGACGGGTTGGATCAGTCCGGGCTCTGGAAGGGAACCGTGAAGAAATCCCCTCGCAAGGAATTCCTGCATTACACTTCACGTGGTGACATCGAGGGCATCCGCAGCGGGAGCTGGAAGTTGCTCGTCAAAAAGCCTCGACGCAACAACGCCGTCAAGGCGCAACTCCACCTCTTCGACTTGGCCAAGGACATGGGCGAAAAGAACAATCTTGCGGAGTCCAATCCCGCAGTGGTCAAGGAACTGCAGGCCCGCATGAAGGCGCTTGACGCCGAGATTACCCAAAACGCCCGCTCGCCCTGGTTCAAGAAGTAATCATTTTACCCAAACCATCGATATGAAAAAGAAAGTTGGGTTGCTCTTGTCCTTTTGGCTCCTTTCTTCGTCTTTGTGGGCCAAGGATTTGCCCAAGGCGCTCCTCATTGGGGATTCCATTTCGATTGGCTACACCCCGCACGTCGTGGCTGCCCTGAAGGGGCAGGTCGAAGTCATACGTCATCGTGGCAATGCCCAGCACACTGGTACGGGCCTGAAGATGCTCGATCGCTGGGTCGGTAAAACGCAATGGGACGTTATTCATTTCAATTGGGGGTTGTGGGATCTTTGCTATCGTCATCCTCAATCCAAGTCGCAAGGCCGTCGGGACAAGGCTCGCGGAACGCTGACTACTTCCCTTGAGCAGTACGAGAAGAATTTGGACGAACTGGCCTCCCGCTTGAAGAAGACCAAGGCCAAACTAATCTGGGCCCATACTTCCACCGTCCCTGAAGGGGAGGCTGGGCGCAAGGTAGGCGACGACGACAAATACAATGAAGCCGCCGCCCGCGTGATGAAGAAGCATGGCATAGAGATAAACGACTTGAATACCTTGACCGATTCTTTTCCTGTGGAACTTTTCACTGCGCCCGGCAACGTACATTTCAAGACCGAGGGTTCCAAGGAACTTGGTCAAGCCGTTGCCGTGAAAATAGCCGAAGCTCTGGACCTTTAGAAATCCTCGGGTATGGACTTCCCTTGAGGGAAAATTCGTCAATGAGTCTTCAATCGGGTTGCCAAACGGTCTTCAAAACATAACTTTTTATTTAATGAAGATTTCAAGGAGTCACTTTTTATTCTTTAAGCCTCCTGAAAAAAAGTGGCCACTTCAAGTCTCCATATTTGACAATGATTCCAAATGCGGAAATAGTGAAGTTGTCAAGTAGTAGAAATTCTATATAATGTTTTCTTAAACGAGTCATGAAGTTATCACGCAGACAATTCATTTCAACTAGCGGGGCCACCCTTGTCTTGCCTTTTTTGCCATCTCTTTCGGGCGCATCTGCAAAAGCGCTCTTGCCGAACAAGAAACTTGTTATGATGTATATCCCGAACGGGATTCTGCGACGCTACTTTTTTCCGGGCGAGGAAGATGCGATTCTGCCTGGTTTCGTAGGTGGATTCAATGCCGACAAGTTTAAAAACGACAGGCGAATCCTGAATAAGCCGGGAATATATCCGTTGGAATTTACCTCGACTATGAAGCCGTTGTTGAAGCACAAGGACGACATCACCATGGTCACCGGTCTGGACCGAACTTTTAAGAATGGTCAGGATGTACATGCACAGGGAGCCTCCTGTTACCTGACGAGCGTTTCCCCGGAGCAGGCCGCGGAGAAGGGGATGAGGCATCCCAATGGACGCAGCCTGGATCAGGTCATAGGTGACAAGGTCGGGCACACCACCGTTTACAATACCTTGGAGATTAGCTGTAATGGATTCACGGCGGGCAAGGAGGATATATTCTTCGATAACATTTCCTGGTATGGACCGGGCAAGATCGCCCCTTCGATCAAGAATCCGCGCAAGCTGTACGACCGTCTTTTTATGGCGGATTCATACCGTAACCACGTTCAGGACGTGACCGACTTGATCTTGGCCGATACCAAGAGCATATCACGCAAGCTCGGCAACCAGGACAAGGACACTCTGGATGGGTTCGTTACCATGATCCGCGAGATAGAATTGCGGATCGAAAAACTCGAGAGGATGATTTCGGGAGCGGACGTCAACCAGCCGACCAATGAAATTTTGCCTCGTGGAGAATATATCAGGTTGCAAGCTGATCTTATGCTGGCCGCTTTGCAAATGGGCATCACCAACGTCAGTACCTTCATGATCGGTCCCGAGCGCTGGGACGCCTCGCTCATGTACGAAGGCGTTTTCTCCAAGCCCGTGCAACACCACAACATGACCCACAACCAGAAAAAGGAGGAAGTTGCCAAGGAGCTGCAGAAAATCGATATTTTTCACCTCGAGCAATTGTCTTATGTAATCACCCGCATGAAGGAGATCAAGGAATCGGATGGCACTTCCCTTTTCGAAAATTCGCTCCTCACTTACGGGGCGGGTTTGGGCGATGGGGCTACTCACCAGTTTTTCGACCTGCCCATGATCGTCGCAGGCAAGGGTCAAGAGCAAATCAAGCAAGGCCGCTTCATTAGGTGCAAGAGCGGAACCTTGAATTCCAACCTTTGGCTCACCTTGGCTAACCTGATGGGCTTGGAACTCGACAGCTTCGCCGACAGCAACGCAGTG
>JABHOU010000526.1 GCA_018695085.1 Opitutia bacterium
GCGGCGAGGTTGTTGTTGATGGCAAAGCCTTTGCGCTCCTCGTTGAACAATACCCGATAGGGTTCGTTGAGGTCTCCAAGGTACTCCGCAACGCCATCCCGGCTCGCATCATCCACGACGACAACCTCGTAGGACACCTTACCCGTTAAGGTTCTCTCCAAAGCCTCTAGGCACCTTCGCGTATAATCCAGTTGATCGAAAACGGATATCAGGATGCTGACTTCGGGCGCATCGCTCATTCTTTGCATACTCCAACTAGATTAGCAAAAAGTTCACGAGCGGTTCGCTTAACGTCGAATCGAAGACGGGCGGCAGCGGCAGCGGCTTTGCGCAGGCTGATTACCTTCTCTGGGGTTGCTACCAAGCCTTGGATCAGTTCCACCCATTGGTCCAGTCGATGAGGATCGCGAACAAAGCCCGTGATTCCCTCCTCCAAAGCTTCGGCTGCTCCGCCATGGGGTGAAGCGATTACGACCACCCCGGCGGACATCGCCTCGGGAATAACGTTTGGCAGACCATCACGATCGCCATCGGGAGCAACTTTTCCCGTAAAGAGAAAAAGATCGCTTTCGGAGAAAAGGGCATGCGCTTCGACTTCGGGAAGTGCCCCAAGAAAGGTGACGCAATCGGCGAGTCCAAGACGATCACATTCACGCTCCAATTTATCTCGTAGCGGCCCTCCACCCACGATGCGGGCCTCGAATTCGATACCGGCATCGCACAAGGCTCTCAATATCGACAATTGCTCAAAGTATCCTTTCTTGGGAACCAAACGCCCCACGGAAAGGATTTGGATGGGTGAGGCAAAAGACTCTCGCTCGGTAACCGAAGGCCATTTGGAAAGCCCGCGACGAACAAGCTTGAGCTTTTCCGAAGGCAAACCAAGAGAGGAAAGACGCCGTTCGGTGGAAACCGAGGATGTTCGAACAAAGGCAGCTTCCCTTAGCTTCCGCTCGAGCAACCAATCGCCATGCCCGCGAAAGACATCGTAGGCATGGGCACCCATTGAATATTCGATGCCTACGAGCTTCTTCAAGGCGAGGGCTGCCGTAGCAGGCATAGTGGCCCACACCGCATGGCAAAGCTCATAGCCTCGGCGCTTCATTTCATGAGCCCTCACCAGAGCAAAGCCAAGCCCGAGAAAAGTTTCGTTCCAATTCTGGACAGATCGGCAAGGCCGATTCCAAAGCTCGCCCAACACCTCTCTAAACGCTTGCGGACGTAAAACTACCCAGTAAGGCAACCAGAAGAGAAGGCTCCACAATTCACATAACCTAAAGCGATCGATCTTACGCCCCTCGAACGTATCATCACCTCGCCAAACGGAAATCGGAGTGATCTCGGCCCCAATTGCCCATAGAGCGGTTAATTCCCGTCTAACAAAAGTTTCGGTCGGTCGCGGGAAAGTGGCGTAAAGAAAAGCCACCTTGGGAGAATCAACGGAAAGATCGCCAACTGCGTTTACGCCCGTTTTGCGGCTATTGGGGCCGCCCACGCCAATGAGCCTAGTCAACGAGGCTTTTATCCGTGCCTCGAGAAGGGACTTTGGGGTTGCGCGAAGCAATCGGAAGAGGCGTAAGCCCACCATGACTTCCGTTGCCGTTGGTTCCGTTGCCGTTGGTGGAGGAAGATGTAATTGGCGTGGATAACGCTTCCTCCGAATCTCCTTGAACGGTCGGATAATAATCAAAGGTTAATTTGATTTCTTCAGCCGATGCGGTTTTCTCATCACCCACCTTGATTTCACCTTCAAACACAGCCAAGGGGTGTCGCATTCGCTTGGGCCTAACCACCATTTGCAGCGTCTCTCCGGGCTTGCAAATGCGCCGACATTTCACGCCATCGCATGAGGTGAAGAAAATGGAATCGGGACGAGCAGGACTAGACAAGGAGGAATGCTTGCCCTTGAGAAGGTAAAACACACCCAGTTGGCCAAGCGCCTCTATCATGATCGAGGCGGGAAATACGGGGTTGTCCTTAAAATGACCTTCGAGAAAATACTCGTTTCCTGAAATCCGATAGGTGGCGGAGGCCGACTCTCCATCGATCGTAACCGATTCGAGAAAGAGAAAGGGCTCCCGTTGAGGCATAATCGAGGCAATCTCCTCGATACGATAAGTCTTGGCGCGCTTGGGAGGCTTTTCCCCCTTAACCTTGGCATCCAGATAAGCTTTGACGTCCCCAATGGTGCGAAGATCGCGAAGTTCCTCGTTATCGATGCTTACTTGGAGCGTCTGCTCGACCATCATGACGATTTCGAGCATAGTGAGGGAATCTACGCCCAAGTCTTCGTAAAGACGAATCTCATCGGAGCCCTTGGCCAAAACTTCTTTTTGATCCGGTTCCAGATGGCGATCGATTATGCCCATGACGATAACAGGCACTTGGGCCACGTCCTTGTGGGCACGCAAGGCGAGCGCTGCCTCGTAAGTTCCCTTTGGGCAACGCTTGAGCAACTCCTTGAGAACCTCGGTCTCGGGAGAGGTATTACTAGCTTGGCTCATCGTCGAAAGCTGAAAAACCTTGAGCCAAAGGCAAAAACGGGTTTTTCACAAGTTAATTTTCATCGCCGTTTGCAGGATAAGCAAATAGAAGCGGAACACAGGACACTACGATTTCATGGGAAACAACTCACCGGAAAACAAACCAGTCATTCTCACTTGCGCCCAGCCCACGGGACGCTTGACCCTAGGCAATTACTTGGGCGCTGTAAGAAATTGGTCCACCATGCTGGACGACTTCGAGTGCTATTTCGGCATTGTCGACATGCACGCCATCACCGTCCCCTACAAGCCTGCCGACCTGCGGCGCAACGTGCTCGAGTGCGCCGCCCAGTACGTCGCCTGCGGTCTCGATCCCGAAAAATGTCACCAATTCGCCCAGTCTCACGTCACGGGACACACCGAGCTCGCTTGGGTGCTCACCTGCCTCACCCCCATCGGAGAACTCCAACGCATGACCCAGTTCAAGGAAAAGGTCGCCAAGCTCGGCTTCAAGGTGGACGAGGACAAGGAGGAAGACCCCTCCGGCGAGGTAAAGTTCACCCACACCGGCTCCCGGGCACAGGCCAGCATCAACACCGGTCTGCTCTGCTATCCCGTGCTCATGGCTTCCGACATCCTTCTCTACAACGCCGACCGCGTACCCGTCGGCGAAGACCAGCGCCAACACCTCGAGCTATGTCGCGATCTCGCCGAACGCTTCAACCGCACCTACTCGGAAACCTTCAAGATTCCCGCGCCCTACGTTCCCGAGACAGCGGCCCGCGTAATGTCACTCGCCGACCCCACGCGCAAAATGTCGAAATCGGACGAAAACGACCGGGCCACCCTCTACATCTTGGACGAACCCGACCGCATTCGCAAAAAAATCGGGTCAGCCGTCACCGATTCCGGTTCCGAGGTCAAGGCCGGCCCCGACAAGCCGGGCGTCGCCAACCTTCTCGCCATTCACTCCGCCCTTTCGGGGGAAACCGTGACCGAACTAGAGGAAAAGTTCTCGGGACAAGGTTACGGCGCCTTCAAGAGCGAAGTGGCGGAAGTCGTGGTGGAGGCTCTTACCCCGGTCCGCGAAAAGTACCACGAATTGATTGCCGACAAGGAGTACCTCCAAAACGTTCTTCGCGACGGCGCCGAGGCCGCCCAGCGCAGGGCAAACAGGATAATAAGCAAGGTATACCGAAAAATTGGCTTTCCCGAACGGCCCCGCATGAGCTAGAAACCTACAACCGCAACGAGACCACAAACCCGGCAAAGCCGTAAAGGAGAAAACCGAATGGACATGGACAACGAACAAACATCACCGTCGAATCTCGTAAAGTGGCCCTTCTTCGCCTCCGCCGTGTTCATACTCGGCTTCGTCCTGTACTTCGCTCTCAACCGCCCGCCCGACGAACCCCTCGACCAGTGGCAGCTCGCCACCTGCGTATTGTCCTCCGCCCTCGCCTGCATCTTGATTTTCCTTCCCTACCTCCTCGAAAAGTTCCTCGAACTCGCACTCAACCCCTCCGCCGACCGAGAGGAGCAATTGATCCAGAAGATATATTTCGAGCTCAAGGAGTTGCGCGACGATCTGGGAAAACTCGGCGTAAAAGTCGAGAAAGTCCCTGCACTCGTAGACAAAATCGTATCCGAATCCTCCGGCAATGATGACGCCGCCTTCTCCGAAGCCGTAAAACTAGGCGGCGAACTGGAAGCCCTCCGCAAGGAAATCGGCGAACGCTTCGACGCCCTCCGAAAACCCCTCGAAGACGCCGCCGCCCCACAGCCCGACGTCGCCCTCTCCACCATTCCCGATGCCATCGACGATATCCGCGAACGTATCGAGGAAACCCTTACCGCCGTTCAGGCCATCAAGCCCGCAAAACGCAAAGCTTCACAAAAAAAGGAACCCGAACCCGAGGAAGACACGCCCGCAGCTGAACCCGAACCCGAACCACTCGCAGAAGAGCAATCCCAAACCGAGTCCGAAACCGAACCGGAAACCGAAACCGAACCGGAACCCGAAGAAGAAGCCGTAAACGAGGAACCGGAACCGGAATCCGAACCCAGTGAGGAGGAAGCCAGTGAGGAGGAAGCCGAGCCGGGCACCCCCGAAACCGAAGAAAAGGCGAAAGCCGAGATCGAGGAACCTGTCCCTGAGAAAGAGCCCGAAACCGAAGAACTTCCCGATGACGGCGAAGAGGATGAACCGGATGAACCCGAGCAAGCCGAACTAGACCTCCCCGACCCCGCCGAAACCCTCCGAAAAGTCGACGCCATCCTCGAGGAAACCAACCCCGATCGGGCCGAAAAGCCAAAGAAAGCCGAACCCGAGGAACCTACGTCAGAGACCTCCGACAACGGTGGCGCCACCGCAGTCGTGGCCAAGGTGAAAATCGGCATAGGCAACAAGCCCTTCCTCCGCGGAGAAGGCCCGGGCCTCAGCTGGGAAGAGGGCGTACCCATGAATTTCGTGGAAATCGGCAAATGGGCATGGTCCCCCTCCGACAAGGACGCCCCGCTCGTCGTGCAAGTATACCGAAACGACGAGGACCCCGACCCCACGGGCAAGCACGAAGTGGAACCCGGACAAAAACTGGAACTATCCCCCGACTTCCCTGAATAAGGCTAGACGCCACTTCTCCTGGAAAATTACCTTCATCAGTGCATTGGTCATAAAGACCTTGCGCCACATATGTGATTTATAATGATGGAAAGCGTATCATTTCCGATGTTTTGGCTAATATGTATATTCAGGATCAATTATTTCAGCGCGTGACCTAGAAGAAATAGTCATAGTAATTTTTATTCCATGCGAACCATGAAAAGAACAACCGTCACCACCCTCGTCGCAAACCTGCGCCGGGCAGCTGCCCGGTGCCTAGATCGAATATCAGGCAAGGCAACCCGCACGGATAGCC
>JABHOU010000527.1 GCA_018695085.1 Opitutia bacterium
AGGACCCGGAACCTTTTCTGTTGATGAGAAAGAAGCCAAGTGAACTGTCTATACGAGAACTGAAAACAATAGTCGAGGCATCTGAGGGAACCAAAGGGAATGCTGCGGTTCGTCCTTATGCGATTCGCATGGGCCACGCGTTTTGGGCGTCTCCCGGATGCCTTCTGGCCGTTGCTTTGGGCATTCCCTTCGCGCTTGTGGGGAACGGACGTTCCGCAGCGGCGGGAGTGGCTCGTGCTCTAGGCTTGTTCGTGGGCTATTACGTAGCAAGAACCATGGGCGACTCATTGGGTGAAGCTGGTATTATCCCAATAGAATGGGCAGCGGGTGTTCCCGTTTTACTTTTGGGGATTGTGGCGGTTTGGTTTTTGTGGCGGGTTCGTTGAAGGGCGAAGGTTACTCCACTTCACGTAACTGTATGCTTTCGACGACCTTGCCGTGGGCGAGCACGTTTGTCACGGTTACGAGCTGGTCTCCATTTTCTACCCAGTGGAAGGATCGCAGATGCTCGATAGCGTTTAATATCGTTTGTTCGGGATCCGCCGAGAATTCCATGAAGAAAGGTTCGATGCCCCAGCGCAACCGAAGACGGAGGTGTACGCCTTTCACGTCGGTGAATGCGAAAACGGGAGCGCCATTTGGCCTAAGGGCTGCAAGCTTTTCAGCTAAGTCCCCGCTTCGAGTGAATACGAGGACGGCTGCTTCTTCCAGCTTCATGGCCAACATCGCAGCCGAACGAAGCATTTTTGCCTTTGGGCGAAAGAGGCGCAACTCTTCCGTTAACCCCGGGGTTATTTCTTGTTCTATCCTTCCGGCAATACGGTTTAGGATGCGAACGCACTCCACCGGCCTTTCACCCTGAGTGGTTTCACCGCTGAGCATGAGGCAGTCGGCGCCTTCGTTTACGGCATTGGCGATGTCGCTGATTTCCGCTCGAGTGGGTACGGGGGAATCAATCATTGATTCCAGCAAGTGAGTGGCCACGATGACCGGTTTCCCCAACCCTAGGCACTTGCCTACGGCGCGGCGTTGGATGATGGGCAATTCCTCATAGGCGCATTCGATGCCAAGGTCGCCTCGAGCTACCATTAAACCATCCGCACTCCGAACGATTTCATCGAGATTCCTAACTGCGCTTTGGTCTTCGATCTTTGCGATGATGTGTGCTTCCGAAGCGTTCTCGGATAGAAAGCGTCTAAGTAAATCTATCGATTCGGCATCCCGCGTAAACGAGAGCGCAAAGAAATCGTGGCCTTCCTCAATGCCGACCAGTGCGTCGGCCATGTCTTTCTCGGTAAGAGACGGCAAGTCGACTTCGGTCCCCGGTAGATTTACGTGACGTCGGCTTCCCAGTTCACCGGCTTCCGTCACCTTGCAACGGACTTGTCCTTTTTCTATCTCAAGCACTTCCAGTCGAATCAAGCCGTTGTCCAGCAATACGAGGTTCCCTGGTTCCAAGTGTTCATGGAGTTTGCCGTAGTTGACGTCGACAGGCAGGGAATCGTTGGAGCCTTGGAAATCTTGTAGCTTGTGTACTAGATCGACCTTTTGATTCTCTTCCAATTGTATCTTCTCTTTGCGGAACCCCGTTCGAATCTCGGGGCCTTTTACATCCATCATGACTGCTGGTTCGCGTCCCACGCGTTTCCCCACTTCACGAATGCTGCGAGTAATGGTTCGGACCCAGTCGTGACTGGCATGAGCCATGTTCAGGCGGCATACGTCCACTCCCGCCTCCAGTAGCGCAGCCAAGGTAGCCTCGTCCTCCGATGCGGGGCCAATCGTCGCAATGACCTTGGTTTGTCTTTTGAGATGCTTCATGTGGGAATGGCTTCGGCGGTGGAAGGATCCACCACGTAGGTGTCGGGAGGCAATTCGGCGAAAGAATCACGGACCAAGTTGACGTCGTTGCAATCTTTACTGAGATGCATGAGGAAGATTTCTTTCCATCGAGGTTTTTCGATCGACTTTAACAGCTCAAGAGTCGCTCCGTTGGAAAGGTGACCGTGCCGACCCAGAATGCGTTGCTTCAAGCTCCACGGTCGTTTGGTGTCCCTTTCAAGCATACGAGGGCAGTGGTTAGCCTCGATAACGAGAATCGAGGCTTGTGCGATTTTCTCCTTAACTAATTCCGGGGCATATCCGAGGTCTGTAACCCAAGCAAGACTTTCCAACGGGTTGAACAAGTCTTCGCCTCCCCACTCAAAATAAAAGCCCACGGGGTCGTAAGCATCGTGCGGGATGCTGAATGGTTGCACCCGAAGTCCGCGAAAATTGAAGGTGTGACCAGTCTCGAAGATCTGCCAGTTAGGCCTGCGGGCAAGCTGTGCCTGTACGGCGTTTGCCGTATCTTGGTTTGCGAAGATCGGGAGGTTTGCCTTTTTGGACAGACCGCGAATCCCCGCGGAGTGGTCGGCGTGCTCGTGAGTGAGGAATACGGCGTCAAGTTCTTCGGTGTCCAAGCCCTCGTCCGCCAACAGTCCCGTGAGCTTTTTGGCGGAGAGTCCAGCATCCACTAGTATGGTCGCATCTTCGGTGCGTAACAGTGCCGCATTTCCGGAACTGCTCGATGCTAGAACTTTAAAACTTGCCACCACAACTGCTGACTAAAAGAACGTCCTTGCCCCGAAGCCAAGATTTTTCTGCGATAGGAGTTTGAAAATCAGGTATTTTTATGGATAATAGCGAATGGTTTGACGTGGTGGATGCTCTTGATCTTCCGATCGGCAGGGAGCGGCGGGAGGTGGTTCATGCTCGTGAACTTTTTCATCGTGCCATCCATGTTTTTGTTTTGGACGCTGCTGGTCGAATGCTGGTTCAAAAGCGTTCGATGCTTAAGGATTCCGCAGGGGGACTATGGTGTTCTTCTTGTTCCGGTCACTTGGATGCGGGTGAGGATTATCTTGGGGCCGCCGTCCGCGAACTGAAGGAGGAACTCGGTCTTGACATCACCCCCAAGAATCTCACCCAAATTCTGAGCGTGAGCCCGTGCATGGACACGGGTTGGGAGTTTTGCAGACTTTTTTTCCTGCAGGACGATGGGCCTTATGTCTTTGAGCCCAGTGAAATAACTGAGTTGCGGAGTCTGGCTCTTAATGAGTTGGACGAGTGGGTGGCTTCCGGTTTTGATGAGTTTTCCCTCTCTTTCCTCCATCTTTACCGGATGGCTCGCCTCTGTTCGTTTCTTAGATGAGATTTAGTTGACCGTCTTTTGAGTCTCCACCTGGCGGCAAGCCAATAACTTGCCATCCTTTTGCAGTGAGTGCACGGCCTTGAGGGGTACGTTGAATATAGCCCTCTTGAATCAAAAATGGCTCGTGGACTTCTTCTAGAGTGTGCTCCTCCTCGTTCACGGCCACCGCCACCGTTCCTAAGCCAACTGGCCCACCACGATAGTTGTCGGCCATCAAACGTAGGATTCGCTTATCCATTTCGTCCAAGCCGTTGTTGTCGATTTCGAGGAGCTCTAGTGCTTGAGCCGCCACCTCGCTCGTGATCTTCCCTTCCGCTCGCTGCTCGGCAAAATCTCGAGCGAAATGAATGAGGTTGTTGGCGATCCTAGGGGTGCCGCGGGCTCGTCCCGCGATTTCCTTTGCACCATCTTCGTCGAAAGGGGTCTCCAGCAGGCTGCAACTGCGTTTGACGATCTTGGTCAGGTCATCGCGTTCATAATAGTCGAGACGGGTCTGCAACGTGAAGCGACTTCGCATCGGAGCCGTCAGCAACCCCACTCTTGTAGTGGCTCCAATGAGTGTGAAACGTGGAATCTCCAAGCGAACGCTGCGAGCATTCGGCCCTTGGTCGATCATGATGTCGATTCGGAAATCCTCCATCGCCGAATAGAGGTACTCTTCGACGGTCTTTGGCAAACGGTGGATTTCGTCGATGAAGAGAACATCACCCTCTTGAAGGTTCGTTAGTAATCCCGCGAGGTCTCCCGGCTTGTCGATGACCGGTCCGGAGGTGATCCTTATCTCGCGATTGAGTTCTTTCGCGATTATGTAGGCTAGCGTGGTTTTACCTAAACCCGGTGGGCCGCACAGCAGCACGTGCTTGAGCGGATCTCCACGATCGGAAGCCGCTCCTACTATCACCTTCAATCGCTCGATGGTTTTGGCTTGGCCCGTGAAATCGTCGAAGGTCGGCGGGCGAAGAGCGGCATCCGCGTCATCCTTTCGTTCCAGAGATTCGCTCAGGAAGTCGGTGCCCGTTGTTGGAGGAATGTCCATTATTATGAAACGC
>JABHOU010000518.1 GCA_018695085.1 Opitutia bacterium
ACGTCGGTGAGGCGTATGTGTCCATCACCCCGATCGGGTCTGGGCGTTCCCATCCCGGTTCTGTCTTGGTTGGCGGCATCTTTTGGCCAGAGCATAATGGTACTACTTGCATCTTTCTGGTTCGTATTCGCGATGACTGCAGTGCTCCAAAAAGTAATGCCGCATAAGATAATGAACAGTGGTCGGACTCTTTTTGAGGTATTCATAAGTTTATTTTCAGTTCCTTCTTTATGTCGGACGAATAGAATTACAGGCATTTATACACCCGGAAAAAACCGTGGGTATATGAGGATAACTGGCAACAGAGACAACGAGCGGGTGTATGAATGTTCTGCAAATTCATCGGTTAGGTCCCTGCTCATACCGTATGCTTCTGAAATATGGAGAGGAGAAGAGAAACAAAAAGAATACTGCAGGGGCCAGTAAAAGTAAGAAGTTATCAAGAACAAGGTGTTCGTATTGCTCAGACTTTCCTAAGAAGTAAAAAACCAGTAGGAAAGCGGAAGATGGAAGTATGCTGTAGAGAGTTGATACAACGAAGACTGAGACTCTTGATTTACTTGGTTCGTCTCTTGGAATCGGAAATGGTATAAATAAGAGTATGAAGGTCAAAATAAACGAGATAAGGAGGATAATTATTTCATTACGTAAAATGAGAGGAGAACAAAAGAAAATCAGAGATAAGCAGAAAGTTGCCCCAAAAGAGATTGCCCGTAAGGTTCTTACGACAATGAATAATATTTTTCTCAGCAAAGCTCTTGCGGCGCCTAATTTATCATTCGATCCTTTTGTCATGTTGAATTGCCAAGAATTTCAAAGAGGTGAGAGGCAATGGCTATTCGTAAGGTCCGCGAGCTAATTTATTCCGCTCGGATTTTGCTATTTATCGATCCGGATACGGATGTTTTTGAATTCGACCTTGGTGCCTTTGCCATGGTCCTGAAAGGCGATCCATCCTTTGGAAGTGGAATACTTTTCATCATGATCCGTAAGTTGTGAAAAGACCACGCCGTTGATCTTCTGAATAACCGTCGGTCCCTTGGCAATGACCACCAGGTCATTCCATTCGTCTTCCTTGTAGGCGGACTTCACTTTGTCGGGATCCGCCACTTTCTTGATGCTCTTGGTTCCATCCTTGGCATAGACCGTTTCTTCTCCTGCAAGGGCCAATTTGCTCCGGTATTTTTCAGGCGCCTTCGAATGATGCCACAAGCCCATCTTGGCTTGGGGGGCTACTTCCACCTGGTACCCGCGTGACTGAAAGGGCTCGAACTCGATGGTTCTTACCTGCACACCAGAATTACCACTATGAAAACGGAAGGACAGGCGAAGTTCAAAATCGGCCGGCTGTCCGCCCCGCCAAAAGACCCAGTTGTTGATCGTAGACTGTTTGGGGGTGATGGCACCGTCCTTCACCATCCACATGCCGGGCATGCCTTCCCAGCCGGTCAGGTCCTTGCCATTGAAGATCGAGGTGAAGCCCTTTTCGACTGCAGCGCCGTTAAGAAAGGAAGCCGTGGCAAGAAGCCAAGCAAGGATTACGCATCGTGGAAAAGTTTTCATGGAAGGTGTGGTAGAGGTTATTTGGTGGCAAACGCTTTGCTTTGCACGAGTGCGTGGATGAATTCACTCACTGAATTCTTCTCTTTCTTGGCAGAGGTCATCATCTCGACCGCCAAGTCCTCGTCTGTAAAACCAAAGGGGCGACCCAATCCGTACCCGATCAGATACTCGGTGAAGCCACGGGCAAAATCGTTCTCCTTTTCTGAGATCCGGTCGCGAAGTTCGAAAAAACCGGCAAATTCGGGTCCCTTGTGAAATTTTCCTGATGGATCAATCTCATAGGTTTTCTTGCCGTGTTTGTCTTCGGTCCGCCACTTTCCGGCGGCAGTGAAATTTTCCAAACCGAACCCGATCGGATCAATCTTGCGGTGACAACTGGCACACTGTGGTTCCTCCTGATGAGCCAATACCCGTTCCCGAGCAGTCAGGGGTTTATCGGCCAGGCGGGAAAGCTGGGGAACATTGGGGGGTGCCGGTGGTGGCGGATCATTCAAAAGATAACGTAATACCCAGGCGCCCCGCTCGACCGGACTGCTCTCGATTCCGTCACTTCCCATGGCAAGAACGGCAGCAGTTCCAAGAAGCCCTCCTCTGGGAGAGTCAGAGGGTAAGGAAACCTTGCGGAAATGATCCCCACTTACACCATCTATTCCATAATAGGTACCGAGCAATCCATTGATCATCACATAATCACTCTTGAGCAACTTACCAAGACGCCCACCCTCCTGATCACGCAACAGCAGGGCGAAGGATTCATAGACTTCCTTTCTGGCGGAAGCCCGAACACTCTCGTCAAATTCGCGGTGCAACTTGGTATCGAATTGAAAGAAGTCCAGCCGCTCCATGTGAAGCCATTGGTGAACAAATCCGGATACAAAATCGTCAGAGCGTGGATCGGTAATCATGCGGTTTACCTGTTGCCTGAGAATTTCGGGCTTACTCAATTCATTCTTTTGTGCCAATGAGATCAACTCCGAGTCAGGCGGACGGCTCCAGAGGAAATACGACAACCGAACCGCCAGTTCCCGGTCATTGAGCGTACGCTTGGATTCTTCCTTATTGGGCTCATCCAGATATATAAAACCCGGGGATGCAAGGATGACACTCATGGGCGTGCGAATGGCCACATCGAAGGTTTCACCAGTCGCTTTCCTGGTTTTAAAAAGACCAATCAATTTATCAATAAATTCAGGATCCGGTTCTACCTGACGGAAGGCATCGACGCAGAAATCATGAAACATTTTACGGGCTCGCTCTTCCTCGGTATCTTCCGAGCCGTAGCGGTTTTCCGTAAGAATGGAGACCAGTCCTGCAGAGGCTGTATCTGTTGGCAAGGGGCCTTCCCATTCCACCCAGTCGATCCAGAGGGCTGGTGGTGCAGCCATGCCGTTTTTGTATATCTCCCGCTTACCCCGCAATGTGTCTGCCTTAAGATTACTTTTCTCACGAAGGGAAAATTTTCTTGGTCCATCCAGAGTTAACTCAACAGTGGTTTCGAAAACCTGCGGATCCGTTGTGGTCCCGGTGACTTGAAAAGTTTCCAATAAGTTAAACCCATCACCACCAACATTCCTGGACCCTGCC
>JABHOU010000445.1 GCA_018695085.1 Opitutia bacterium
GCACGTGAGGCAGTTCCTTCATCACCATGGCGAATACGTCGGCGGCGCTGAAGGAGGCGTCGTTGGTGAGCAGGACGACGGGCTTGGTGAACTGCGTTTTTCCTAGGGGTTCTAGATTCTTGGTCTTGACCGGACTGAAGTCATCGGATCCGGGTCCCTTTTTCGTTCTTCTGTGGTGACCGATTCGCGTTTTGTCCGCAAAGCGTCCGGCAATGAGGTAGACCATGGCGTCGGTTCCCCCTGGATTGTCGCGTATGTCGATAATGAGCCCATCCCGTCCGGCGAACCCCGCAAAGATGCGGTCAAGGGCGTCGTTTGCCTTCTGCTTCGAAAGGCCCTCGAACTCAAGGATGCGCAGGTAGCCAAGCTTGTCCGACTTGGCGTGTCGGAACAGTTTGGTGTCGTCATCGACCTCATCGAAGCCATTCCCTCTGAGATTCTTGTTGGTCAGCTGAAAGAGTTCTTGGACGAGTTGTTCAGAGGAAAATTCGCGATAAAACTGTGGTTCTTCTTCCGGGTTGTACTTCCCTTTGTGGCCCCCGCGTGCCTTCAGGTTGACGTGTCCGTCCTTCAGTGGTGCGAGCATTTCGCAGATTATAGCGAACAATTCCTTATCTGTTGTGGTCTTGGTTACCTTCGGACGGAAGGTCTCGTATTGTTTTTTCCAGTCGACTCCACGCAGTTCGAAGAAGGCATATCGTTTGTGGAAGGTTTGCCACAGTTCTTCGAAGTTTGCCTCGGGGTCCTTGGTCCCTTCTTTTTTCTTTGGCTTTGCCTGAAGGTCGAGCCCGCCCGCTAGCAACAGGAGTAGGGATACGGTTGCACTAAGATACTTCATGTTGGTTTTTCGTCACTCTCAATTATTCTGCCGGAGGTACCGGCGCAAGCTTGGCGTGGCTTTTTTTAACCTGCCTACGAAGACCTTGGAAAAGTTTTACGGGATAATCCCGCTGTGCCCAGTTGACGAGGAAGTCGGGCAGGGAGCCTCCCGGGTTGGAGAGAGTTTCGAGGACGACGTGAAGTCGCCCTTCCTTCAAGGGGGTGATTTCGTACCGGGTGTACTTCAAGTTTACTCTTACGCCGACCGTCTTTGGCGCTTTGGGGTGCAGTACCGAACGCATGTCGACGTAGACTTTGCCCGTGCTCGCGTCGCGTCGAGTTCGGGCTTCGTAAACGATGTCGCGGTCGCTGGCAGGGAAGGGTGAGTCGAAGGCTTGGTAAAAGATCTTGTGGAAGTCTGCCTTCTTTTCGATCAAGTGGCCTTTGTCGAAGTTCTCGATCCATTCTTTCCAATGGGCGGAGTCCTCGATGACGTAAAGCAATTTTCCGATTGGAGCCATTACTTGACCCTCACCTCGAAAGGCCACCATTTCCCCCACGTCTTTTTCATAGACCGTTACGCCATCATCAGTATCGACCTTCTTCCAGCCCGCGGGAGCCGCTTGGGTCGTCGATAGGGCCAAGAGCAGGCAACTAAGCAAGGCTCGGAACTTTTTCATTTTGCTTTCTTCATCACCTCAGCCAGTTTTACCTTGGATCCATTCCTTCGTTTGCTTTCGTCGGCGGCCTCCATGAAGGCATAGATCGCGAGCGACTCCTTTGGCGAAACCGGCGGCTTGCCCGTTTGAAAGAACATGATGATTTCCTTCACCAAAGGATCGTAACCGTCATACCCACCTACTCCGGCCTCTCCTTTTGTGCCAACGGCTTTTCCACCGTACCCTTTCCCCTCGCGGAAAATGCCGACTCGGTTGCCGGTCCATTCGCCAATCACTTCAATTTTGCCTTCCTCCGTCGTCCCTCGCTTCACTGAAATACAGTTGGGCCCCATAACGGTAAAAAGCGATTCGACGCCATGTATGCCATACCAGAAAAGATCAGGGTGATGCGGCTCAAGCGAGCAAGGCGAATGGGTCTCACAACGGGTCACTTCCCCTAGTGAGCCACCACGCGCCGATTGGGTCGCCTTTGCGAAGCGAAGGGAGGAGGAAGTGAAAACAGGAACCTTCCTTTTCTCGGCAAGTTCGAATATGGCGATTGCGTCCTTCAGCGATCCCGCCAGAGGCTTGTCTATAAACAAGGGCAAACCTGCCTCAAGGACTGGTTTTGCCTGCTTTAGGTGCGGACGTCCGTCAACGCTTTCGAGCAGCACGGCGTCGACCTCTTTGCACATCATCTCGATGCTCGCGTAGAGCTTTACGCCGAAGTCATCCACCAGAGCTTTCGTAAAACGGTCTATCCTGTCCCGACTCGACGGGATGTCGGGGCTACCTCCCTTGAAAGCTGCTACCACTTTTCCACCTGGGATGTGTTTGGGGTGCTTCTGGTCGTTAAGAATTTTTGTAAAGGCTACCACATGAGAGGTGTCCAGTCCGATAATCCCAAGCCGAAGTTCTTTGATGGCGTAACCATAGCTCAGCATGGAGGCGAAAAGAATACTGAAAAACATAGATTTCATGCTAACCTTCTTTGACTGGGATTCGTTGGAGGCAAGCAAAAGGGCTTGCCAGCGATGAGGAATAGAGAACAGGGTAATTGCTAAACTCAATACCGAAATCATATGAACGAAGCTATTTTCACTACCCGCCGAGGATTCCTCAAGCACTCCGCTGTCGCAGGAGTTGTGGCAAGTGCGCCCCAAGCAATTAGGGCGGCCAACAAGGCCGGCAATCAGTTGCGGGTGGGCGTGCTTGGTCTGGGCCGGGGCGTGGCTCACATTCGTCGCTTCGCCGAAACCTCGAATGTTTCCGTTGCCTATGTTTGCGATGTGGATGAAAGCCGTTTGGCGAGAGGTCTAAAGGCCTTGACCAAGGGCAAAGCGCAGGGTGTAGGGGATTTTCGTCGGATTCTGGAGGACCAGGACGTTGACGCCATATCTATAGCTACTCCGAATTTTTGGCATTCTCC
>JABHOU010000246.1 GCA_018695085.1 Opitutia bacterium
AAGGACAAGCAAGACGAGGAAGATAAACAACGAAAGTCAGGAAGACGAGCACCTGGAGATGAAGATGAGTCTGTATCATTTCTCAAAAATCTAGTGGAGAGAGATTCTGACGGGAAGCTTCCATTAGCGGATGTTGTGGATGTCACTGAATCAGCCCAATCGGTTGGTGCAAATGATGACAGCACTCTTAGTGCAGTCCTCGACAATGCAGAAAAGGCCGACGACCTAAAGGTTGTCATCGCTGCCGCAGAAAAGGCTGAATCCAAGGATAAGGACACCCTCGGAGCCGTTCTCAGAAATGCAGAGCAAGGCGACAAGTTGGCTGCTGTGGTCGCGACTGCCGAAAAAGCCGATGTTGATTCGAGTGATTCGACCACAAGTTCTGCTGCTGCATCTGTCGGAAAAAATCAAAAGAAGAAACTGGATTCCCTTTTCAAGGTGGTCAAGAAGGTGGACGAAAAGCAAAAAGAGGCCAGTACTGCGGTTGTTGTTGCTCCAAGCGACAAATTGGACTCGAGTCAGCAGGAGGAATTCAACAATCTGTTGTCTGCTATCGGCATCATGGAAACCGTTGCGGAGGTTGAGGCAGCTGTTACGGAATACAGCAAAACCTTCCCCGAGCAACAGGACAAAATCAAGGAATTCGGGAATTCTCGGAAGCGAGATATCAATGTTTTTGGAAATCTCGGCGATGTCGTGGTTTTGACTGAAACTGCAACCGATGTTAAAAAGGAAGCAGAAGATGCGGCTCGTAAGGCGGGCAAAAACGAAGCCGAAATTAAAGCTGCGGGCGAAGTTGGAGGGGAGGCAGGTTTCGAGGCCGTTCTGGAGAATGCCGACAAGGCCGACAAATTGGTGAAAGTTGTTGATGCAGCCAAAGGGGCAGGAGCCGACGATAGTCTGGCTGCCGTTCTCAAAAGCGCAGAGCAAGCTGACAAACTCGCCGAAGTAGCAGGAATCAAGGATGCAAGTGGCGCCGACTCGACTCCGACCGCTGCCACTGCCTCCAAAGAGAAACTTTCCGCCCTATTCAAGGTTGTCAAAAAGGTGGACGACGTTCAGGAAGAGGTTAAAGCAGCGCCTGCAACGCCCGATGGAGGAGAAACTCCTGCGGTTGTTGCATTGAACGCAGACGATATTTTTGGTAAACTTGCCGATGTAGTAACTCTAACTGAAACGGCAACTGTTATTCAAAAGGAAGCAGAGGATGTAGCTCGCAAGGCTGGCAAGACAGAAGCACAAATCAAAGCTGCGGGCGAAGTTGGAGGGGAGGCCGGTTTCGAGGCCGTTCTCGAAAATGCCGACAAGGCCGACAAATTGTTGAAAGTTGTTGATGCAGCCAAAGGGGCAGGAGCCGACGATAGTCTGGCTGCCGTCCTCAAAAGTGCCGATAAAGCCGTGCAGATGGAGAAAGTTGTTGCTGACGAGAATGCGAAGAAGCAAAAAGTAGAAGATGATGCGCGCGCTGCCGGAAAATCTGAAGTTGAAATCGCAGCAGAAATAAAAATTGCAGAGGATGCCTCAGCCAAAAAAGCCAAAGCCTTATTCAATGTTGTAAAGCAAGTTGATACGGTTAGGGATGCTCAAAAGCTTGCTGAAACTCCAGTTGATCCCGGTGGAGAAACTCCTGTAGCGACTGCCCCGGCAGTTAATGTCGACGATGTGTTCAATAATTTTTCCACTGTTGTCGATCTAGCTGACAAAGCAGGAGAAATTGCTGTTGATGGAGGCGATTCAGACCTTTTGAAAAATGTCTTGGAGAATGCGGATCAAGCTAATGAGTTAAAAGCAATGGTGGAGAAGTCCGAAAAGGTCGCTCTTGAGTCAAAAGCAGCAGCTGTAGCGGCTCTTGGCGAAGGTGCAACCGACGCTCAGAAGGCAGCAGCTGAAGAGTCTGTTGCAGCTCCGGCTCTTACAACTCTCTTTGTAAATGCAGCCCAAGCTTCCGATTTAAAAGCAATGGTGGAGAAGTCCGAAAAGGTCGCTCTTGAGTCAAAAGCGAAAGCTGTAGCGGATCTTGGCGAAGGTGCAACCGATGCTCAGAAGGCAGCAGCTGAAGATGCCGTTGCAGCTCCGGCTCTTACAACTCTCTTTGAAAATGCAGCTAAAGCAGCGGATCTTGCTAAAGTGGTTGCTGCTGCGGGAGACGCCGATTTGACCAATGTGTTTGAAAACGCAGGCAAGGCAGATTCTTACGCTAAAGTTGTCGATCAAATCGACACCCTCAATTTTGTAGGCGATCAAGCCAAAGATATCTTTGCTAACATCGATGTCGTTGCAGACGTTCTTGACGATGTTACTACTGATGGTACGGCAGTTAATGCCGATGTTGCCAGAAATTTGCTTGGGAATGCCAAGGAAGCTAAGCAAATGCAAGATGCCCTGGCAGTTATCAAGGAGGCGTCTGCAGGAACTGACGGAGGTGCTGCTCCTTCGCTCGCTGACTTGGAGAATATCGTCAAAAAAGACGTCAAGGAGTTGGAAGCTATTAATAGCGTAGCTAAAAAGTTAAAGGAAAGTGGAGAGGGAGGTGCAGAGGCACTGGAGGCTTTTGTAAAGGATAACATTGATAAAGCTGCTCAACTGGAGAAGGCTTTCGAAGGTAATGCCGATCTCGCTAAAGAAATAGCTGCTAAGGCTAAAGCCGATGCTGATGTTGTTGCTGCCCTCGGAGAAGGTGCTACAGAGGCTGAAAAAGCGGCGGCAATAGCTGTTTCTGAACTTGGTGCGGATGCTACAGAGGCGGAAAAAGCAGCGGCAATAGCTGCGGCAACCGATCCAGCCAAAAACAATTCTTTTATCGATTCGCTTGTAGACGCTTCGGCTTTGGGTAGCCTCAAAACTGAGTATGCCGGTTCCGATTACTTGTCTGTTCTTGAAAAACCGGAGAACGCAGACAAAGCGGACGATATCGCTTTTGCGCTAAGTTTTATTAAAAGTGGTAAGACCGATCTTTCCGCTGAAGAAGCAGCTAAGGAAACTGCGAATGAAGCAGCTTTCTTTGCCAATATCGATAAGATAGGCGATCTTATCGACTTGGGTCTGAAGTTCGAGGATGATTCCGCTAAAATGGAAACCATTTTCAACAATCTTGATCGCATTGATGCTTTGAAGGAACTTTCTGATGAGCTTGCAGTCTACCCTGACCGCATCCAACTTGTCTTTGATAACGCCGACAAGGCTGATGCCTTGCTGGGAACGTTCAAAGATATTAAAGCGTCCGGATCGGACACGCTCATGGATAACCTCTTTGAATCCAAGGAAAGCCTCGATTCCACTATGGCGAATCAAGGTCTTATTAAGTTGACGACCGAGTATCCTCAGTATGGCGATGCAATTGCTCAGCATGGTTCAAAGGCTGCCGAGATAGCCGCTACGGCTGAAGATTTCAAGGGTGATACTGCCAAGCTTGACTTGATCTTTGGCAATCTCGACAAACTTGATGCCGTAAACGACATGACTGCTCGTTATGGATCTGATGCAGACAAAGGTAAACTCGATCAGCTTTTCGAGAACTTTGACAAGTTGGACGACATCAAGAAGCTTTCAGACCGTTTGGAGGGAGCCAATCTGGATTCTGCCCAAGATAGGTTGTTCGAGAACATTGATCGTCTGGACGATTTCGAAAATGGTCTCAATGTCTTTACCGAGGCCGGAATCCTTAAGCATCTTGATGGTGCCACCGCTGAACAGGTTGAAATGATCTTCGATATCGGTGATGCCTTTGGCGGTGATGCCGAAAAACTGAAAGTTGCTGGAAATAATTTAGACAAACTTGCCGACTTGAAAGCCTTGTCCGAAGACAAGGACCTTGATTCAACTAAATTGGACCTAGTTTTTGCCAACCCTGACAAGGCGAATGCAATTAAGGGTCTCAACGACGCTCATGGTGACGATGCCGGATCACTTGATGTTGTTTTTGGAAACTTGGACATGATAGAAGATTTTGAAAAGGATTCTGGTCTTCTCACTTTTGCCAAGGAAAACCCCGAAGACTTCAAAACGGCAAAGGATTCAGGTACTGCGACCGAGAAACTCTCTTCTGCTTTATTAAATGAGTTGAAGGAATTGGGTCTTTCGGGCGAAGAGCTCAAAACTGTATTGGTCGATCTCAACACCGGACCGGCTCCAGGGTCCCAACCCGGTGATGCTCCGACGACTCAACCAGTTGATCCCAACACGGTTTCTCTTCTTGCAAACCACGAGATAAAGAACAACGCCATTGACCCCAATCTTGTTCTCAACGCCGAGTTAGCTTTTGCCAGCAGTTTCTTTCAAGATGTCGCTCAAGTTTACGACAGCTTGTCGGGTCCGTCTGAAGCCGGTGAGTCCACTGCGAGGAATTTCAGGGTGCTCGGTGGTAAGAACGTTTCCATAAGCGCAGGCAGTTACGACATTGGTGATGTATTTGGTGGTCCTGCTAAGGAAGACTTCCTCATTGCTGCTACCGACAAGCTGACAATCGCCGGAAACGCTGCGTTCCGGAATACGGATGAAACGTTGGCATCCAGTTATGATGGATTGATCCTGCTTTCCGCGGGTAGTGTATCTTTGCCTCAAGGCACAGTAGACGACCACGCATCAGTTTCCTATTCAGGAGATTCTTTAGGCATAGGTTCGATGGAGACCTTGAACGTAATCAACGTCGATCTTCAGGCTGAAGGTGAAGTGTCCCTTCGTTCCTTGGATAGCCTCGTGATCAATAACTCGTCCTTGCTCACTTCGAATGGCAATGGAGCTGACTTTGTTCACCTCATAGCCCTCGACGAAATCAACGCCAATGGCCTTTTATTCTCCGCCAATATGCAGAAAATCGTCATGGACGCCATGACGATCAATTTGGCGAATGTGACTTTCCCCGGCGGTTCTACAGTCAATTTGAATAGTGCTAGCGGTCCTCTGGATAATAAGTATCCTACCTTCGGTTCTCAAAACAAGGCCTATGGAAGAGTTAACTTCATTGAGAATATTCGTTATGGTCAGCATCTGTTGAATTCTCGCTCGGCTTTCGATACTCATGGTGGTTCTATTTCGATTGGTACCAGATAGTTGTTAACAGATAAATCATACCTCCATCGGATTACCAATTATCCCTGAATTCTAACTAGGCTAGGTCTAAGCTTTTATGGCTTGCCATAGGTTGTTCAGGATTGGATTATCAAATTAACATTATGACTGCTCTCCGATTTTCCTCCATCTGCCTATTGCTAGGCTCACTTCTTTTCACTTCGTTCGCGAACAAATCATCTTCAGTCATCTTGGAGACAAGTTCGAACACGGTTTCCGCGACCGCCGCTCCTCCCGTAAAGAAGCGCGACAATGGCGATACCACGATAATTTTTGATGCCGAGACGGAAGTGAAAAACGGGGAACCCGCTCCCGCGCCTGTCGCACCTGCCAAGAAGCCCCCCGCTAAAGTCACCCCAACACCCAAGCCGGCACCTGAGCCCGTACCCGCACCTCAACCGGAGGTCCCTAAACCTCCCGTAGCACCTGCTCCTGTTGTTGAGGTCAAGGAAGTAGAAGAGAAGGAAGCTCCGGTTGCTCCAGCAGCCGAGGTCAAGGCAGCTGTGGTTGCGGATAACAATGGCTCTGCTCCTCCCGCTTCCTTTTTGGCTTCCGATTTCTTTGCCGGGGCGCTCGAGGCCGCAAGAGCCGGAGATGCCATGGGCACTCAGCGACTAGTAGACGTCAAGAGCGGCAGGCTAACTCCTTCAATCGCTTTTAACATGGGCTACAATTATACCTCCAATCCCTTAAAGGTTGGCAAGCAATCCACTGCGTATTCGCCTGATGGATTTACCGCTCTTCTCAATTTGACTTTTAACATGGGGCTGGGCGAATATGGGGTCGGCGACGACGTTCTGCTCGCACCTTCTCTCATGCTCATGCACATGAGAACCTACACGGACCCCGCCAAGGATCATGGTATAGAACGGGAGACCTTCGACGTAGACGTTCAAATTGCCGGACTTACCTTGCCTGTCATTCTTCCAAATGATTACACTTTTGTTCTGGGGCATACTTACGTCCGTCCGATTTCCTTTCGGGCTGATAACGTGATTTCATATTCCAATTCCCCCAATTTGTCTCTGACCAAGACGATTCCTTTACCCACGGGCGACGTTCTTTCCCTTACTGCAGGTACCAGCTTTTCCTTTTCCAATGGCGATACTATTAAAGATGCATTGGCGGGAGATCCGACATATTACAATTTTATTGAAGCTGTTATGGGTGGTGCCGCCAATGTACTGGCACAGCAACCCGTAAATGCCCAAGATGCTTGGACCCATACTCTTAATCTGTCTTACATCAAGCCCATCGGTGAGCAACTCACGCTCACACCCTCCATGACAGTAAGCAGAATGGAGTACGCAAAAGGTTCCAATAAAGGTCGTGACGACACCAGTTACCTCGCTTCCGTGGTTGCCGCATACACTATATCCGAATGGGTCAATGTTTCCGCAGCCACCAATTACATGTGGAAGCGTTCGAGTTTCCCCGATTCCGATTTCGAGGATTTCATCGGTGGCGTAACCATGGGGCTAAACTACGCATTCTAGCAAGATTTCGCTAGATGCTTTGAAAAAGCCATGAGTTGCCTGTGGCTTTGTTCGGATAAAGCTTACAGGTTAGTCCTTGTTCTCCTTTGTTTCCTCTCAACCCTCCTTCTTGCCGAACCTACGGTTGAGAACATTCGGTCTGAAGTCCTTCTTCAGTTGGAAAAGGGACAAACCTTGGCAGACCAAGGAGAATTCGTCCCTGCAGTCTCTGCCTTCAACCGAGCGATTGGTTTGTTGGAGCAAGATCAAAAACCTGACCCTCTCTTACGTGAAAGAATTGAACAAGCTTTACGCATCACCAAGGGACGGTCGATTGTCGCTCGTTACAAGGGTTCTCTCTCCGATTCTTCTGCTGGTAAAGCTCAAGCGACCATTCCGTCCGAACCAAAAGTTATAAACATCAGGCAAATTTTTGGTTCTGTTCTTTTGCGAGGTGCATTTGAGCCTCGAAGTCTGACCAAATCGGGTGAAGGTTTCGGTTTCGGGAGACGGGTGACGGTTTCTTCGAAGTCGGGAGTGGATCTGGATTTCCCCGGCAAGACTGGCTTCAACTTGCGAGCGGTGGATGCAGGGAGCTTTACCTTGCCGACACCAGGTGTTCTTGATGCTCATTCGGGTGCATATCTCTTGCGAGCCAATGAGGATGATGGAAAAATGCGTGTAGAAGCTCCATTTGCCGAGGTGGATATATCGGGAGACGATCCTTTTGCGGTGATGATAGGCATAACCACAAATGGAGGGCTAAAGATGATCGGCCTTTTGGGAGAAGTCGAATTGCGTCGATCGGGCGAGGATTTGCAAAAATTGCGTCCTGGACAACTGATTTTCGTTTTGCCTAAAGGATACAGTCGCAAAATGTTCGTCGAATTGAGCACTCTTATAGCCACTGCTGATTTGCTTACGGCCTTCGAGGAACCGCCAGCCTACTACAAACGCCTAAAGACCGAGGCCCTCGTTCAAGCGTTACGCACCAAGCGCCGATTTCGTACTGTAGTCGGTGACGTTAAAGGTAGGGATAGCTTCGAGATGAAGGTGCTCCGGGAAGACGAAAAGAAGTAAAACCGCTCTTTCTTAACCTGTCATATTTCTGGTCTCGCCTATTGCCAGGGGCATTCATTAGCGCTATTTTTTCTTTTATGAGCACACTTCCTTCTGTTTTCCCTCGTCTGGTATTTTGTAGCCTGTCTCTGCTTTTACCCGGTTTCGGTTATGCTCAGGAAAAACCGGTTGTTCTTCCCGAGTTGATGGTGGAACCGGTTGTCGCCTCGGCTTCGTTGATGCAGACCGCCTTGGCGGAAGGCGCTCCCGAAACCTATGTCTTGCTTTCCGAAATGCTGGATGGCGGAATTACTGCCTCGTTGAACGATACCCGTAAGTTTCGCGTAATCCTCAAACGCCCCGAGGGTGGTCCTCCTCCCAACGTCAAGCAAGTCCGCCTACAGACAAGACTAGACGATTTTCAAGACCTAGAAAAACGGGCAAACCTTCCCGGATTGGGAGAAGTAATCGTAAAACGTACCTTGCGAATAGGCTTGATAGGCAGTCTCTATGATTTGCATACGGGCGAACTGCTTGCTTCCGCAGCCATACGCTTGGCCGAGACGGAAACCACTGTCGAAGACATCGTACGCCCTGTAAAGGGTCCGAAGAATCGTGAGCTACTCACGAAATTATCGGACGAGGCGGCCCGTCAGCTTGTTACTCGTACGCTTGATTGTTTGTCCCCGCCTCGTGTAATTGCCATAACCGGCAAACAAATCACCTTCAATCGTGGAAAAGATTTCGGATATCCCGTGGGAGAACTTCTGGACGTGTTTGCCTTGGGCGAGGATTTGAAGGATCCCGAAACGGGAGCGTCCCTTGGCCGAGAGGAAGTCCTCGTAGGCACGGCTCGAGTTCGACGCATAAACAACCGAGTGAGTTCAGCCCTTGTTCTCGAGGATCACGGAATAGAAAAGATGTGCGTGATTCGCCCCACGAACGTAAAGCTTTCCGATTTCGTAGATTAGTGTGGGCTGCCTAGTCCGTAATTGGATTGCCCGTCGCTTGGGCTATGCCGGTCTAGTCGGATTTGCCCTTCTTTTCGGATGCGTCACCAATCATTACGACCGAACCGAGGAGTTTCGATTTTCGTGGAAGGTGGGCGATGTACGGGGTGCGGCCGAGCAA
>JABHOU010000420.1 GCA_018695085.1 Opitutia bacterium
CACGGCGATTACCGTGCAAACAATATGATGAACCGTATTGCGCCTGTTCGGGATTCACTCGATTTCATGGACGACGTAAACGAGATGGAGTCTGGTCAAATTTACAATGTTCTTCGTTTTGAGCAACCCCAGACCATTGCTTTTGTTTTGGCTAACGTTGATTCAGATAAAAGTTCCGAGGTGTTGCTCATGATGGCTCCGCACATCCAAGAGCAGGTTATCGAACGCATAGGTTCGATGGAGACTACTCCTACGGAGCAAGTTCAACTCGTTGCCGATACCCTTGGTCAGCGGATGAGTAAGAAGGAACAGTCGCCACGTGTGAAGACTGGTGGAGTGAAGGCGGCTGCCGATCTGTTGAACTGGTTCGACAAAGAGGATGGCAAGGAACTTCTGAAAAACCTCGAGAAGCGAAACCCAAAACTTGGCTCTTCTATTCGTCAGCGCATGTTCCGCTTTGAGGATCTTGTGCGTCTCAGCCCCGGCGACGTCGGCAAAGTCGTCAAGGAAGTTGATCAGGATGATCTTATTGTTGCTCTGAAGAACGCTTCTCACGAACTCAAAAAGCTTATTTATACGACCATGTCCAAAAGGGCGGTCGAGGCGTTGGAAGAACAACTCGAATTCCTTGGGCCGAAACGTCTTTCCGAAGTCGAAGCAGCTCAGGATCGAGTCATTCAGGTCGTTCGTGAACTTGAGGAGGATGAGGAAATTATTCTGGATACCGGAGGAGGCGACGTTGTCGTACAGTAAGGTCATTTCTTTTCCTGAACCCCCGAAGGCGTTTACGGTCGGTTTTGTTGGCGACCCTCCAGTTCCTGCTGGAGACGTAGCCGAAAATTCTCGGATTGCCCTAGAGCAAGGGAAGTCCGAGACCACCGCATTCTATCAAGAGGAAATTAGGAAACTTCGCTCCGAGTATGGTCAGAGGCAGAAGGACTTGCTCTCGGCGACTCAAGCTAAAGTGGATGATGTGTTGTCCGAACTTGATCGCCGTTTGCCGGATTTAGTTATCGGTCTTGCCGAACGGGTTCTAGGGCAGACGCCATTGGATCGTGAAACCGTGGAAGCCATCGTCAAAAATATGGTGGCAGAATTTTCCAATGATGATGAAAAGCTCGAAGTTTATCTTTGCGCCGATGACTTGAATCTACTCAAGGCTTTTGCCCGTGAGGATGAAGAACCTGCTCCAACCGAAGCAGAGGGAGAGGAAAGCGGTTTTGCGGGAGCTATCGCAGGTATTTTCGAGGGACTGGATGGTGATGATGCCTTACTCGAAGGCTATCCTAATGTTAGTTTTCATGAAGACCCCACTCTTTCTCGTGGCGATTGCCAAATCAAAAGTCGTTTTGGCCTTCTCGACGGACGTGTAGCTACAAAGCTTCGCAAATTTGAAACCGAACTCAAGGGAGAATGATTGCTTCCATTGGAGATCGTCTCGATTTGATGGAGACCGGCATTCGCGGGGCTCGGCCAGCGGACAAAGTGGGGTCCGTCCGACGCGTCACCGGCCTAATCATTGAGTCCGAGGGCCCTGAGGTAAGCATTGGTCAAACCTGTGCCATTACCTCATCGCGCCACGATGAGCGTACGGAGGCCGAGGTTGTTGGTTTTCGAGACAATATGGTTCTGCTCATGGCTTTGGAAAGCGTTCATCGCATTCACCCAGGTTGTCAAGTGACGGCGAAACCGAACAGCAACGAGGTTCCTTGCGGTTCGGCTTTGTTGGGGCGAGTAATCGACGGTATGGGGCGTCCACTTGACGGCAAGGGGCCTTTGCGAGCCACATCTCGTGAAGGATTCTTCGCCGAACCGCCGAATCCTCTTTCTCGTGCTTTGATTCGGCAGCCTTTTGGTACGGGAATTAAGGCGATAGATTCTTTTGTTCCTCTCGGTCGTGGGCAAAGGATCGGTATTTTCGCTGGTTCCGGTGTGGGTAAATCAATCTTGCTTGGCATGGTTGCTCGCGGGTCGGAGGCAGACGTCAATGTGATTTCTTTGGTCGGAGAACGTGGTCGTGAGCTTAGAGAATTCGTAGAGAACGATTTGGGACCTGAGGGCTTGGCTAAATCCGTTATCGTGATTTCCACTTCGGATCAACCCGCCCCCATGCGTATCAGAGCTTCCATTCTTGCGACTGCCATAGCGGAAGGTTTTAGGGACGAGGGTTCGAATGTTCTTCTATTGATGGATTCCGTGACTCGTTTTGCAATGGCTCAGCGAGAAATTGGTTTGGCGGTAGGCGAACCTCCCGCCTCTCGTGGATATGTCCCTTCTGTCTTTTCCATTTTGCCGAGGCTCTTGGAACGAACGGGAATGAGTGATGCAGGTGCCATTACAGCAATCTATACCGTACTGGTGGAAGGTGATGATATGAATGAGCCTGTTGCTGACGCAGTTCGCGGTTTTTTGGACGGTCATATAGTCCTTAGTCGCAAGCTCGCTAACGCCAATCATTTCCCTGCCGTAGATGTTTTGCGCAGTGTCAGTCGCTTGGATCGAGCAGTTTGCACAGAGGAAGAAATGTCCCTTATCTCCGAGGCTCGCGATTTGCTTGCTCTTTACCGCCACAATGAAGACCTCATCAATGTTGGAGCCTATGTGAAGAACTCAAATCCTCGCATCGATCTTGCCATCGAGAAATATCCCGGAGTGGAAAACTTTCTGAAGCAACGCTATGATGATCTCCAAACTCGCGAGGAAGCCTTTAAAAGCCTTTCGGCAATATTCTCGTGAGAGCTTTTCATTTCCGGTTGCAAACCTTGCTCAACCTTCGAGAAATGGCTCGCGAGGAAGCACTATCCACTTATGCGAATGCAATTCGCCAGCGCGAGCTGAATGAGAAAAGGCTTACCGATTGCAAAAGTCGTCTGGATGAATTGCGTGAGGCAGTTGCTGCCTGTAGAAGAGAGAGCTTTACGGGTGCAGAACAAGCCAACTTTCAGCAAGCTGTGAATCTTGCAAAAGAGCACCTGCTAAGACAGAGAAACAAACTGAAGCGTGCCAAGGGAGTTGAGGAAAAGGCCCGAACGTCCTATGTTAAGGCGGATGGAGAAGAGAAAAGCTTAACAAACCTCAAAGAACGCAGACAGGAAGACCATTTTCAGTTTGAATTAAAAAAAGAGGAACGCGAACTGGAAGATGTGATCACAGCTAGATACGGTCTCAAACCTACAACCTGATACAACCTATGAATGTACCGCCAGCAATAATTATCGCCGTAGCCGTCCTTTTGTCGTTCGTCGGATCGGGTGCTCTTGTGTTGATGAACAAGGATGCGCTTTTCAAGGAAAAGCCTGAAATCAAGGCCGAATTCACCAGTGTGGAGTTCGATGCGGACGACACTAGCTATTCGCCACAGGAAACTCACTCTATGAATCAACTCTCGAAAGAGTTGAATGCCCTTAAGGAGGAATTACTTGAGCGTCAACGAGAGCAAGACGCTCGTGAATCAGCCATAGCTCTTGATTTTCAAGAACTAGGAAAGCAGAAAAAAGAACTTGAAGATCTGAGATCGAACTTGATGAGCGAAATGAAAAGTTTTCGTGATCAGCAAAATACGGAGCTAGATGGGGAAGGCTTGAAAATCGCCAAGGACGCGGCGAAGCGTTGGATTGAAATGGGGCCAGAAGTGGCGACCAAGGAATTGCAACAATGGAATCTGAACGGTAAGTTCGAGGAAGCGTTGACGATCTTTGAATTGATGAAAGCCGAAGAAAAAGCTCCTATGGTTGCCTTCATGCACAATAGCGACGATGATGATCTTATACAGTTGGCCAATGCATTGACCATGCGGGATCGCACTCTTGCCCCCACGGGTTTGGGGACTGGTGCAAATTGATCGGGTTCCTGTTGTGCAAGTTTCTCCTTCAAGCATCGCCGCGAACTCGGCTTCATCAGCACCGGTGTTGCCACCTGCCTCGCAAAGCTCCACTGTAGGATCATTCGGTAGTTTTTGGTTGCCCGGAGATGCAGAAGCAATGAGGGGGCGTGGACCTACTTCTAGTCGGCAAAGGCAATCCGGAGGGAATCAGCAAGGGAAGAGTGGCGGGGGCACCGATCCGGAAGTCACCAATCTTAAGCAAACTTTGCACAGCGCTCGTGGAACAGCGAAGCAGGCGTCAGCTACATCTAACGACAAAGTTTTTAATTCTCCCAAGCAAAAATCAGCCAACATTCACCGCGGAGACTCAAAACTTTTATCTAAACTTCCGAAACCGAAGATTCATCCAGCTAGACTGCAGACACAGATCAATCGTGGGCTCGCCACGGTTCGCCCAGCAGACAGTTTATCCTCGAACATTCTCGTTAAGTCACGGAGTCCGATGCAAGAAGCTAGTGTTTCTGAAAAAGGAGATAAGCATGTTCACCCTGATCACCAAGGGGATACGAATGATGGAAGGCGGCATGGCGCGAAACGTGCTCAACAAAAGTCAATGTCCGATTCAATTGCCAACAAATCAACAACCAAAGTGATCGACCGATTTGAGTTTCAAGGCATCGCTGACGAAAAGGTTAATGGTACGGTCTCTTCTCCGATAGGGCAAATTGCATCAGGTCAAATCTCCGTACCCGAGAATTTACGTCCTGTGTTGCCTGTTCTTACGGCACGAGTCGCAGTCTTGTCACGGGATGGGCGACGAGTTGCCCGTTTTGCTTTGGATTTGCCCGGTGGCAGTAAACTTGGCGTGAAGGTTGAGCTTGCCGGCAAGAAGGTTCGGCTTTCTTTCATCACTTCGGATCAGGAATTACGCAAATCTCTTCGCTCGGGTTCGGGCCCCATCGCCGATTCATTGGCAGCCTTTGGTTTTAGTTGCGAGGGTTGCCTGGTGGCATCCAGCTATCACGAGCTTGGAGATTCCGTTTCCAAAGCGGCTTGATTTGAATTTCAACCTAATTTTAAAATTTAGCGATTTTGCAAATGATTGAAGCAGCATTAACAACACCCAAAGCAGACGCAAACCCTCGGGCAGACGCGTTCTCCGCAAATTCTTCAAGCAGCAGTAGCAATACGATGGGCATGGAGGATTTTCTTCAATTGCTCACTACTCAAATTGCCAACCAAGATCCGCTCGAACCTATGAAGGATACGGAGTTTATCTCGCAGATGGCGAATGTGGCATCGCTGGAGAATCAGCAAAAGTTTACACAAAGCTTCACTCAGTTTGCCGAATCCCAAAGCGAGGTCGCCGCCCAAGCCTATCTTGGCCGCAAGGTGACGATCGAAACTGATACCGGTGACCGCACTTCTGCCGTTGCTGATGCTGTAGAGCGTTCTGATGATGGCCAGATTACTGTAACTGTCGATGGTAAGTCGTATCCCATTGCAAATATAGTTAGGGTCGAACTAGTCGAGGAATCTGCTTCCAAATAGCCTAATTCTCATAATTCGAATCCACATGGTAATATGATAGCTTCCTTACATAATGGAGTGACTGCGTTAAAGAGTCTTACTCAAGGGCTTCAAACACTTGGGAACAATATTGCGAATGTTAATTCTCTCGGCTATAAGGCGTCTCGTGTGAATTACTCCGACAATTTTTATCTTCATATTCAAGATGCTGAGTCTAATGGTGATGGTGGCCCTCGTAATCAATTGCAGCAGTTCGGTACTGGCGTTCATGTCGGCTCGATAACCTCAAACTTCAATCAAGGTACCGTAGATGTCACGGGACTTGATCTTGACTTGGCCATCGAAGGAGGAGCACTCCCCAACGCAGGCGGCTTTTTCGAGGTAACCGACTCTGCCACTGGGGAACTATTTTACACTCGAGCTGGTTCATATGAAACAAATGCCGCTGGAGTGGTAGTGACACGAGACAGATTTCGATATCAACTTCAAGGTCAAGACGGTGCATTGCTCCTAGGAGCACAAGCTGACGAGACTTTACTTGCCCGCCGAGTGGAGGAAGACGGCAAAATCAATCTTCTTGTGAATAAGGAAGGCCAAGACACTCTTCGTGCAGCCGGTCAAGTTAAACTCGTAAACTTTTCTGCACCGCAATATCTCCGCCGTGTCGGTAATGGTTACTTTTCAAACGGTTTGGCGGGGCAAGACATTGCAGGAAAGTTGGATAATCCTTTGCCTACGATCGGCTCAAACGGCAAAATTCGACAATACGCCCTTGAACTTTCGAATGTGGATCTTACTAACGAGTTTGCATCCATGATCACCCACCAACGCTCTTTTCAAGCTGGCTCCCGTGTGGTCACCACATCTGATATGATTCTCTCGGAAGCCGTTAACTTGAAACGATAACCGAATCTCAAACCAAGGTATCGTTATGTGTGCACAAATCGACGAACTTCCAGATAGTCAAGACACTCCTGCTAAAAGTGGCGGCGGCAATTTGCTCCCTGTCCTTCTTGCGATCATCCTCGCTCCCTTGATATCTGCGGGAGCTACCTATTTCATTATAAACTCACTCAAACCTAAGGAGACTGAGAAACCGATAATTACTGAAGGTGGTCAACCGTTGGACATCGAACCATCGGGAGATGAAAAATTCTATGAACTCAAGGATTTAATAACTAATCTAGGCGGGCCGGTTAAGGCTAGGTATATTGACATTCAGCTTAAGATGGAAGGGCTTGCGGGAGACTTTGAGAAAATTCTCGAGCAAAATGAACACCGTATTAGAGACAAAGCTCTTACCATACTTGGAAACTACACTTACGAAGATGCCCAACTGGATGGTTTTCAAGAGCGTGTTCGAGTTGATCTTAAAAAAGGTTTTTCCAGCGTTTTGCGAAAATATCGTGATGGGGAAAGCGATCTCATTCGGCAGATTTACTTTACGCAATTTGTAATTCAATAATTATTGGATTTTTTAATCTCTTAAATCTGGCTAACCCAATTTAGACTTATGTCCGACGATCCCTCACTCGAAGACGAAAGCTTCGATATAAGCGAAATCGAGGGAACTAGCGAAGGGCAAGCCATCTTTCGTTGTGACGGAGAGCGTTTTCCAGATGATGCTGAAGTCAAGGTAAAGAAATACGATTTTACCAACCCTATTGTACTTACCGAATCCGACTTAACCAAGCTCAAGACCAAGAGTGAGCAATTTGTTTATTACTTAGCGGGGCATCTATCGATGTTTCTTCGAACGGAGTTCAACCTCAATCTTGACGATGTGTCTGAGGATTTATATAGCAATTTCACTCAATCGGTCAAGGTTCCTTCGTGCGTAACTCTCTTTAAGATTCAGGAGTTAAACGGGGTTTGCCTGCTTGATGTGAACTCACACCTTGCCTCGACGGTAGTAGATCGTGTTCTGGGAGGGCGTGGTTCTACCACCCCCGAAGAGCGTGGGCTAACTGACATAGAAAAAGCCTTGGTGGATGATTTCAATGTCATTATTTTGGAAGAATGGTGTAAGCAGTGGCAGGATCTGATGACCCTTCATCCATCCATTATCGGCAATGAGACCAGCGGTCGGTTTCTCCAAACGTCTCCTCCCGATGCGATGATGTTGATTCTAAATATGGAAGCTTCATTCGGAGATGTGACGGGCCCGATGAGGATCGCCATTCCATATTATACGCTTGAACCTCTGATGACCCGAATGCTCGCCCCGGACAAAAACTTGGAGCAGAGCTTGGCCAAACCCGCTCGATGGCAAGATGTTTACGATGACATACTTGTTCCTTTATCGGCCGAGTGGGATGCTTTCGAGTTATCCGTGAGGGATCTTATGGCACTGCGTGTAGACGATGTGGTAGAGATGCCTACTCGACTCATTAGCGAAACTAAAATTAGAATTGAAGATCGAACTTGTTTTGTCGGAGAAATCGGATTGGAGGGAGAGCAGGTCGCTTTTAAAGTGAACGAGAGTTGCATTGAGGCAAATAACCTATTGGGAAAAAGTCATGGATAGCAGGAAAATGGATGTCGTGATGGACGTTAAAGTTAAGGCGACCGTACAACTGGGAACCGCAGAGCTCCCGATGAGAGAGGTCGTTGAATTGAGCCCAGGGGCACAAATTCAATTGAAGCAGAACGCCAAGGATCCTGTCGGTCTTTTAGTTAACGGTAAATTGATCGCTTACGGCGAAGTCGTCGTAGTGAATGATCGTTTTGGCTTGAAGATAACGGAGATTGTGGATTCCGCCACGTGAATGTTTCGCCATTTGCGATGCTAGCTTTTCTTGCAGCGTCGTCGCCTTTGGCAACCAGTGCATCGGTCTTAGATATTTTGGCAGTTCCCGAACCCCCGCCACCTCTAACGGGAGCAGGAGATTTATTGTGGTTGTGGGCCAAGGTCATTGCCTTTTTGGCATTTCTAGGGTCAGGTGCTCTCTTGCTCAACCATTTTTACAAAAGAAAGCGGCTTGGAGTGAAAGTCAATGCTACAGGGAAAATTCATCTCGCCGATACATGTGCTTTGGGCAATCGGCAGTTTCTCGTTGTGGCTGAATTTGAAAAAGAACGCCATTTGCTAGGCGTGAGTCAGAATGGCATCAACCATCTTTCGCAATTGAAGGATTCGAATGCTGCTGAGGATGACTTTGAAAAGGCACTTGGAAGTGCTCAGAAAAGTAGCGATCACACTGGAGGGGGAAACCATTGAGACTTTTTAGGCGTAGATGGCGTTACTTGCTTTTACCGTTATTAGCGGCTGCGTTTCTTATACTGTGTTCGGGAGATGCTCTTGCCCAGACCACCGGGACGGGTGCCCCCGGGCTGAGGATAGATGTTTCAGGTTCAAACGACGAAGGGGATTTTGGAGTCGCCATCCAGCTCGTCGTCGCCATGACGATTCTGACCCTCGGGCCATCTGTGATTATGATGATGACTTGTTTTACCCGGATTGTAATCGTCCTTGGTTTTGTTCGTAACGCGATTGGAGTTAATGCCGCTCCATCCAGTCAGATTATAATTGGTTTGGCGCTCTTTCTCACCTTTTTCGTTATGGGTCCCGTCTGGAATCGAATTTATGACGATGCCGCGACGCCATATATGGCGGGAGAAATGAAGTCTGGCGACGCACTTTTGGTCGCCACTGCTCACATGAAGGACTTTATGATGAATCAGACTCGGCAGGCGGACGCGCAATTCTTTTTGGAAATCTCCCGCCAAGGAGCAATGACGCGAGAAGAAATTCCTCTAAGCGTGGTAGTTCCATCTTTTGTTCTTAGTGAGCTTAGAACCGCGTTCCAGATGGGTTTTCTCATTTTTATCCCCTTCATCATCGTGGATTTCATTGTGGCTTCTTCGTTGATGTCTATGGGAATGATGATGATGCCTCCCGTAGTCATCTCCATG
>JABHOU010000532.1 GCA_018695085.1 Opitutia bacterium
CGCAACCGCTCCGAGTACTGGGCCGAAGGCTTCCAGACTTGGTACGACACCAATCGCTTGCACGACCACGATCACAACCACGTAAACACTCGCACGCAGTTGAAGAGATACGACCTCGCCCTCGCCGAGCTCTGCGAGGATGTGATGGGCGACAAGGAATGGCGCTTCGTCTCGCCCCGCGAGCGGGCGGGCAAAGACCACCTCAAGGGCTACGACCCGAAAGCCGCCCCCGTGGTCGAACAGCTCCCCCATATAAAAGTCGCCGCCAACGACTACTACGACAAGTACTGGAAAGTGTTCTGGCAGCGCCTCTACGACAAGCACGAGGTGCCCTCGCCCCATACCCGAAGCCTCTTCAACGGGACGGACCTGACGGGTTGGAAAGTAGACGTTCCCCACCTCGACAAGCACCCCGACGGCAAGGTGCCCTTCGTGTCCCGCGACGGCATGCTGGTGAGCCTCGGTTCGCCCGGCGGCCACCTAGTGCACGAAGAAATCAACCGGAACTACCGTCTTGAAGCGGAATACCGCTTCGTGGGCAAGCCGGGCAACTGCGGGGTACTGGTACACTCCTCCAAGCCGCGTGCCCTCTACAAGATGTTCCCGAAATCGATCGAGGTGCAGATGAACCACCGACACGCGGGTGACTTCTGGTGCATCGTTGAGGACATCACCGTGCCCGACATGGTGAAGCGCCGCGGTCCCGAGAAGAACTGGGGCATCACCGAGGGGAAGGCTCGCCGCATCCAGAACCTGACCGACGACTCCGAAAAAGAACCCGGCGAATGGAACCGCATGGTGATCGAGTGCCTCGACCACGAGGTCAAAGTGTGGTTAAACGGCGACTTCGTGAACCACGGCTCCAAGTGCACCGCCCAAAAGGGCAAGATCGCCATTCAGGCGGAAGGCTCCGAGGTGGAGTTCCGCAAGCTCGACCTCACACCGATCAACGCCCTGACGAAATAATTCGCTTTCGCACCTGCTGGCCACGAAGGGCAGATCGATTCGGCGATAAAATGCAGTCGGCTTACTAAATGGCCGCATCGGCCAATTCTCGCCTTCGGCAAAAACCTTTTTGAGGAGAGTGTTCTAGCATTGCCTTGCAAGATTCATGGCTTGATACCTTATGCATGAAAAGCCCCAAGATTCACTTCCTTTCCACAGTAGTCATCCTAGGACTAAACCTTGTTTTCAGCGGATGTGGGTCTTCCGAACACTCGCAGACAGAGAAAACGGAGTTGGCCGACAAAACGGAAAATTCGGGTGAGACAGATCAGACGGACAAAGCCGAAAATCTAGAGGAAGGAGAAGAACCGGAGGAGATAGACCTTGGTAAAGAGGAGCCTGTCGATCAGTTCCCGTTTCTTTTAAAGCCCAACCCGATTGACGATTTCACATGGGAGGTGAGTGGGAATCTCGTCACGATCATTAAGTGCAAGGCAAGCGGGAAGGTGGTCTTACCCAAGGTTATTGCGGGGTTTCCCGTTGGTCGAATTGGATCGTTGGTTTCCGATGCCAACACCCTCCCGCGACAATTCAGTGAAGGCAATGCCATTCCCGACGGCGTAACGGCCCTAGTGATTCCGGATAGCCTAAAGAGTATTGGAGACGGGGCGTTTTACGGCTGCAAAAGCCTAACGCGACTAAAGATGCCCAATGAGGTGGCAAGCGTTGGCAAGTATGCTTTTTACGGTTGTGAAAACCTAAGAAGCGTTACCATCGGCACCGGACTGACCAGTATTGGGGATGGCGCGTTCTATGGCTGTTCGCGACTAACCGAACCAGTACTGCCGGATAGCCTCACTTACATCGGTCAGAAAGCTTTTGAAGGTTGCAGCAGCTTCACGGGCATCACCTTACCAGTTGCCGTAAACAGTATTGCCGGTTCAGCCTTCAATGGTTGCCCCCGTCTGGCAAGCATCTCGGTGTCTGAAAAGAACCCCACCTTCTCGAGCGAGGAGGGGGTACTGCTGAACAAGGCCAAGCAGTTGGTATTGAGATGCCCGCAAGGCAAGAACGGAGCTTATGAAGTTCCGGTAAGCGTTACCCACGTAGGGGATGCCGCTTTTCATGGGTGCGTCGGGCTAACCTCCGTCACCATGCCAGAGGGAACCATCGCTATCGGGAATTATGCCTTTCGTGAATGTTCAGCGTTGGAAACCATTTCCATTCCACAGAGCGTCAATGCCATCGGATCCTTTGCCTTTGCTTCCTGCCTGAAGCTTACGAGCGCGAGAATTCCCACAGGTGTGCCCAGCATCGGCAGCTTTGCCTTCCATGGTTGCAAAAGCCTAAATAGCGTGGATATCGACGACAAGGTAACCAGCATCGGCAATGGCGCTTTTCACGGATGCGCAAGCCTTACCAGCTTGCTACTTCCCGCAAAGCTGACCTCCATTGGCAACAACGCCTTTCGCGACTGCTCCCGTCTAACCGGCCTGACGTTGCCTGGGAAACTAACTACCATCGGTAAAGAAGGGTTTAGGGGGTGCTCCGGATTGACGAGCCTCAGCATTCCGGATTCGGTGACAACCATTGCCGATCATGCTTTCGCAGAATGCGCCGGTCTCACCCAAGTCCGGTTGAGCAACATAGTCACAAGTATCGGCAGTTTCGCATTCAGCG
>JABHOU010000533.1 GCA_018695085.1 Opitutia bacterium
CTATCATTTACTCCATCAAAACTATATGCTTTGCTGGGCAAACCGTGCCTGTCTGGAATCAGGGTGGCTCCGATAATCGTTCCATGGTTCCCGTTGCCCGACATGTCGGAGGCGTTGCCGTCGAAGGGATAGTAGGCCACTAGGCCGGTTGTGAGGTCGAGGGGGTTGTCCGCGGGATCGTCGGTCACGTTCACGGTGACGGCTTGGGTGGCGTTGGCTTCGCCGTCGGTTACGGTGATGGTTAGGGAGAAAGCATTGTTGCCGGCGGCGGAGGCGTTGGCCTCGAAGTCGGGCGTGTTGGTGAAGGTGAGTGTTCCCGTGGCTACGTTGAGGGTGAATTTGTCCGCGTCGGGCCCGGACTTTGCGTAGACCAGAGTTGTGTTCGCGTCAGGATCCGTCGCGGTTATGACGAAGCTGGCCGATGCATTGTTCTCGGCGGTGGTGAAGGTGGCGTTGCTTTCTGCGAAGGCGGGAGGTTGGTTGGGGGCTGTGTTTTCCAATTGGTACAACGCCGCCACCTCGACCGCGGAGAGGGCACGATTGTAGATGCGGACTTCGTCGATGGATCCGTCGAAGAATGAGCCCATTGAGCCATCCATGAAGCTGGCTCCGATACGCCAATGAGTGTTATCCCTGAAATCATTGGCCGGGTCGTAAGCGCTCTCGGAATCAAAGGCGCCATCGAGGTATACCTTCAACTTGGATGCTCCGTCCATTTGGTAGGCGAAGAAATGCCATTGGCCGTCAGCTAGCCCCGCGGCATTGGAGTCTACCTGCGCAGAGCCTTGATAACGCGACTGGGTTTGCAGTCTGTCTGATCTCACATATATCGAAGCCACAAGATGATTGTCCAATCCGGTAGCCGAATTGTAATCGGACAGGATGACTTTTGCATCCGCTACGTTCTGGGATGTCTTGAACCACCCCGTGAAGGTAGCCGGCTGGTTGGGCTTCCCAATATCCGGGAATGCCGATACTCCGACGTCGATCAGGTCATCCACACCATCAAAGCTGTACGCCTGCCCTGCCCTACCATGACGGTCCGCACCCAAGGTGACGCCGTTCTGCGGCGTCCCATGATTCCCATTCCCTGACATATCGGAAGCGTTGCCGTCGAAGGGGCACCAGGCGACTAGGCCTGTGGTGAGGTCCGCATGTGCGGCGGACACCAGACCGATTAGGATCAGGCTCACCGCAAGGAGGCGAGCGAGGAATCGGGAACTTTTTTCGGCAAATGAGATCACCAAGCATCCAAGGATGGTGATGCAGAGTAATAGGTCAATTATTTACTTTGCGCGCATGTGAGAGAATATTATTTGGGATTACCGGACATTGCAAGAGGTGACCTACGCGTCCGCTGGATTGCCACGTCGGGGTTCTTCCCTCCTCGCAAGGACAAGGGGATTATCGGCACAGGAAACCTGTGTCGTGAAGAAAGAGCTCTAGTTGTCCAGAGCGCAGCGACCGCAGTTGCTGGGCATGCCTGAACAGGGAGGCATTTCTGCCGAACCGGAAGATTCGTCGGAGCCTGTTGCGGCGAAAACGGAGAGCTTCTTCTCCAGTTTGGAAGAACCACAGTGCGAGCAATGGGCCTCGCCTTCCCAGTTGGAGGAGCGAACGAGAACTTCGGAGTCCTTGTCGCAGACCGTGCAGGTGAACTCGTAAATAGGCATAGATGTATCGGCGTTTGCCGATCGCAGATAGGTTCAATAATTGGCCAGCAAATCGAAAAACCAAGCAATCATATAATAGAAGGAAATCAAGATGCCTGCACCGAAAAGGCCGAAGAAGGCGACGCCAAGTACCTTTTGGGTGCCTTCTGAACGGAGGATTTCGGGTTCCTTCTCCATGGAACCGACCATCAAGATGAAATACACCACGAGGGCGAAAATCGGCATTGTAATCATAAACCAATCGAATTCCGTATTCATTATCTAGTAAATTCCAAGTTTCAGATGATGCTCGTAAAAGAAGAATCAATATGTCGGGAGGTACTGGGAAGTCAAGAACGGGTGACTTTTCTAATTGAAGAATCCTCACCGTGAATGCAGGGTCGGTTCGGGTTTCCAATATTAATCATCGCAGTTATCCATCCATGAAAAACCTTCTGACAATTGCCTGTGCAGCATTCATTGCCTTGGCAGCTATCGAACCCTTGTCCGCCAAATCGAAGGAGAAACCTTCGGGGAAGGCGAAAACAGAAAACAAATCCAAAGTAAAAGTGAAAAAAATTCGACACGTCGTGTGCTTCAAGTTCAAGGAAGACGCCACCAAGCAACAGATCGCGAAGGTGGAGAAGGCCTTCGAGGACTTGAAGAAGAAAAAAAAGATCGCAGAGATCGAAAGCTTGGAATGGGGAACGAACAACAGTCCTGAAGGTCTGAACAAGGGGTTTACCCATTGCTTCATTTTGACATTCGCCGACGAGAAGGCCAGAGACGCCTACCTGCCCCACCCCGACCACAAGGCCTTTGGGAAAGTGCTGAAGCCGATTTTGGACGACGTCTTCGTAATCGATTTCGCGAAGTGATGTGAGAACGACCGCAATAA
>JABHOU010000536.1 GCA_018695085.1 Opitutia bacterium
ACAATCGTCCAGCGAACTCTAAAGGAACGCAAAAAGCTACCGACCAAAGAATTGAATGATTTCCTAGCGAACACCAAGCACATTCCTGCTTCCAGGCGCTTGGCGTTCGAGCTGATCCAAAAGGCTTCTCCCAAGCGTGCCGCCAAGCTGATTCCCGGATTCATCGACGACCCGGCCCCGGAATTGCGACGTGACGCGGTAGCCCTGATCATCGAAAAAGCCGTTGGCGAATCTAACGAAGACTCTGCCTGCTCACTCTATGAGAAAGCCTTGGCGGCCGCTCGCGACGTCGATCAAATCGAACTCACCGCCGGAGCCTTGCGAGAAAAGCAGCGCGAGGTGGACCTCCCCAAGATAATGGGGTTTTTGATGAGATGGAAAGTGATCGGACCCTTCGACAATACCGATAGAAACGGTTTCACCGTTCCCTATCCCCCTGAAAAAAAGATCGATTTCTCCGCCAGTTACGAAGGCAAGAGCGGAAAAGTAAAATGGAGTGATTTTTCGACCTCCGATCAATTCGGAAAAGTCGACATCAACCTGGAATACGGCGAACTCAAGGAAGTCGTGGCCTACGCTCATAACACGTTTCAGCTTTCCGAGGCTCGCGAACTGCAATTTCGCTTGGGTTGCAAGAATGCTTGGAAGGTTTGGCTGAACGGGGAACTGCTCTTTGCACGCGACGAATATCACAGGGGGCAGCGGATCGACCAATACGTTTTCTCCGCAAAGCTAAAGAAAGGTAAAAACGAAATACTTGTTAAATTTTGTCAGAACGAACAACAACAGAGCTGGACTAAGCAGTGGGAGTTTCAACTGCGCGTTACCGATGCTTCAGGCACCGCAGTTCTAGCCGAAAACCGGTTACCCACGCCGAAGGCTCCCGCTCCCAAACGCTGACCATCCACTCACAAATCCATGAAAAATCTATTGACGATTCACCTAACTCTAATTCTGAGCCTTTGTTGCGCCAACGCAGACTGGACTTCTTTTCGGGGTTCTTCCGGCAACGGATTCGCCAATGAACCCGGTCTTCCGAAAAAGCTGGACGATAAAAAAAGCATAGCTTGGAAGGTGGAACTTCCGGGTAGAGGTCTCTCCAGTCCGATAGTTGTTGGGGATAGCGTATTCCTCACTGCATCCAGTGGACCAAGACAAGAACGCCTCCATGTTATCTCTATTAACACCAAAAACGGCGAAACCTTATGGGAACGCCAATTCCAAGCGACCGGAAGAACAGTTTGCCACAAAAAAACCTGCGTAGCCGCACCTACCGCAGTGAGTGACGGCAAAGTAGTTGTGGCGCAGTTCTCTTCGAACGACGTTTTTTGCCTAGATTTGGAGGGCAACCTCAAATGGCTCAGAGGGCTGACCCTCGACTATCCAAACGCGGCAAACAGCTTGGGCATGTCATCATCGCCGGTGATAGCCGATGGAGTATTTGTCACCCAAGTCGAGAACGATGCGGATTCCTTCTCCGCCGGCATCGATCTGAAATCAGGTAAAACTTTATGGCGAAAATCTCGCCCCAAAGGAGCCAACTGGACCTCTCCCACTGTTTTGAAAGGCGCAAAAGGAGAAGAGCTCGCGGTCCTTCAGTCCGGCAAAGGTTTGCTAGTAGTGGAACCAAAAACGGGAAAAGATCGCTGGAATTACGCAGAAGGAGCTTCCACGATTCCCTCCACGACGGTTATGGGAGACAGCCTGTTCATTCCATCCAACGGTCTCACTGCAGTCAAATCCCGCGAGGACGGACGTTCCCACACCCAGCTTTGGCGGGCTAACAAACTCGCCCCCGGCACGGCCAGTCCCGTAATCTCGGGGAATAGGATTTACGTACTGAATAAGGCCAATGTCCTTACATCAGCCAACCCCTCCAACGGTGAACTCGGTTGGCGTCTTCGATTGAAGGGCCCCTTCAGCGGGTCACCCGTGGCCAACAAGACGCACTTCTACGTGTTCAGTGAAAGTGGTTTGGGCCAAGTAGTCGACCTTACCGGAGAAGAAGGGAAAGTGGTATCCACCATCGACCTCAAGGAAACAATTCTCTGTACGCCCGCAATTTCGGGCAACGCCATCTACCTCCGTTCCGACGCCCACCTCTGGAAGTTCGGTGGGTAGTTAAGTCTACATTCTGATTTTCAAGCTTGGGATGCGTCGACGAATGCCTTCCACCCCTAGTCGAGTTGCGGAGCTTTGCCAAAGATAAACCTCCTGCAATTTCTCACACTTTAGTAGCTTGCGAAGACCTGCGTCACCAACTTCAGTTCCACCTAGGTTGAGGTAACTCAAGTACTTCAATCGTGAAAGCGCCTCTAGACCGTCATCGGTAATCTTGGTCTCTCGAAAATCTAGACGAGTGATACGGGGAAAAGTTTTTAAGATCTCGAAACAATTGCTTGTCACCTGCGTTCGAGAAAGGTCGAGCTTGCAAAGATGCTGACGAAGTGGAGCCAACTTTGCAAGATCCTCATCGCCGGAGTTGACCGACTCGGCGAGGAAACGCACTTCAAGCAGAGGATTGCCGATCCCGATGAGACGAATCAAAGCACCTGTCGACATCCTTACTTTGTTTAGCGTTTCTTGAGGCAAAGGCTTCAAACCCTTTGCCAATGCATTATAAAAGGAATGGTGGGCGGGAACGTAAGCAACTTTAGTCTTCACCTTTTCGGCAAACTTCTCGGTTCCGTCGGTCGCACCTACCCATGTTCCGAAATCGACACCTTGAGCAATCCACTTCCGAATGACTTCCTGCTGAGCAACGGTCAATGGGTCCCCCTTCGGCGGCATCACGTCGTCGTCGTCCGACGGAAGCATGATTCGTTTGTAAAGAGGACTTTCACTAGGGTGATTTGGGGCAATCACCTTGCCGTCGTCGCTACCATGAAGGATATGGGCGATGCCGTCCAAGCGAAGGCCGGCTTTAGGTTCCTTGGTTCGGCCGTTTTGTTCAAAAGGAGCCTTATGGCACTCGATGCAACGATCCTGCAATATGGGTAATACCTCCTTTTGGAAATCTATCTGACCGAACGCGGACGCAGCGATAAATGAAAGAGGTAAAAAGGATAGGTTACTAATGCTCACGAAACTCACATTAGATCATATAAAGAAGAACACGAGTTTCGTTTGAGCAGTTTCATTAAAAATCTTAAAGCAAGGAAACCCAAGATTACGCTTGGAAAAGAGAGCAACCCCGCATTTGCTGAACCAACT
>JABHOU010000169.1 GCA_018695085.1 Opitutia bacterium
AGTGTCGGGTGGTGGTCGCGACGGTGGCTTTTGGCATGGGCATCGACCGTACGGACGTGCGCTATGTTCTCCACGCTCGTATGCCGAAATCCATCGAACACTTTTCTCAGGAATCGGGGAGGGCGGGTCGCGACGGTGATCCCGCGGAGTGCATTCTGCTTTATTCGGGAGAGGACTTTGCCTTGTGGAAGTTTATCGTGGAGAAGAGCTTGAGTGAAGGTTCTGCCGAATTGGAACCGTCCCTCGCTCGTCTATCCGAGACCTATCGGTTCAGCTCCGGATCTCAGTGCCGCCACCGGTTTCTGGCTCGCTATTTCGGGCAGGACTTGGATCCGGGATCGTGCGGTGCCTGCGACGTGTGCCTGGAGGAACTGCCGGAAATGGCGAACAGTTACGAGGTGGCGTTGAGCGTGCTTCGTTGCGTAAGTGATCTTGGGGAACGCTTTGGTTCTTTGCAGGTGGCCTCAGTGCTTCGTGGAGGCGACACCGACAAGGTTCGTCGGTTTGGGCACGATCAGGTTGAGAGCTACGGCACCTTGAGGGATTACAAACAGCCCGAAATCCGAAACGTCATCGACCAACTTCTCGGGCAGGAACTTCTCGAGTCGCGTTACATCGACGAGGAAAAGAAGTTCAGCGTGCTTGGTCTTGGTTCGGAGGCGCCTGCTTTTCTTGCTGGATCCTTCGACGCCAAATTGTTTCTTACGCGCAAGGTTTCGAAGAAAAAGGGGGGGCGGCGGTACGGTGATCAAACTGCGGACGATGCTCCGGAGGCAGTCACCCCGGAGCACCTTCGGGAGCAGGTGTTCGAGGAGTTGCGAGAATTCCGCGTAGCGCGAGCCAGAACGGGCAGAGTGCGACCCTATCAGGTCTTTTCGGATGCCACCCTTCGCGGAATGGCCGCCAGTCTTCCTCAAAACGAGGACGCACTCCTTGCTGTCAAAGGGGTGGGCAAGGCGAAGGTGCGTAAGTACGGCAAGGGCGTCCTCGAAATATTGGCTAGATGGCGAATGGAATTAGAGGTTGAACCAAATGCGGGGGAAGTGGGTGCACCTGAACTCGAGGAATTGGAGGTCATTCCCACTGAACCTGAAACTTCCTCATCACTCCCCATGATCTACACGATCGGTTATGCGGGTTTGGCGATCGAGCGGTTTATCGAAATTCTCAAGGCAAAAGGAATTGAGGCAGTGGCGGACTTGCGGTCACAACCTTTCTCGAAACGTGAACCTGCCTATTCCCGTGATCCCTTGAAGGCTTTTCTCGAATCCGTCGGTCTCCTTTACGTTTTTCTTGGAAAGGAACTGGGTGCCCGGCGAGAGGAATCGGAGTGCTATCTGGACGGCGTCGCGCGCTACGAACTAATTGATAAGACTTCTGCCTTTGCCGATGGGCTTGACCGACTTCGCAAAGGATCCGCCAAGTATAGAATCGCCTTGTTCTGCGCAGAGAAAGATCCGCTCACCTGTCACAGAGCGATACTGGTGGGGAGGTTGCTCGCGGCAGAGGGTTACCCCATGACTCATCTGTCCGCCGATGGATCCGAGGAGGATCAAGAATCCCTTGAAAATCGTTTGTTGCAAGAAGAGGGAAAGTCCTCCAAGGAAATTGATTTCGAGTCGGGGAACCTCAAGCCCCGAGAGCAAATGCTGGGGGAATGCTACACTGCCCGTGCCGAAAGCATGGCTTACAGAGAGAATCCGGAGGACGCTGGCGTCACCCGCTGAGAGTAGATTTCCCTTCCCCTTCAGGAAAAAGGAGAGAAGTATTCGATTACGAGTTACCCTTGCAGCTTTCGTATGCGCAGTACATGGCTGCTTGTATCATGGGAATCGTAACGAGTAGACCCAATCCAAGAGGAAGGGCGCTGACGAATACCAACAAAATGCAAACGATTCCAAATAGGAAAATAGATAAACGATTCCCCTTCGTCACCGCCGCCGAAATTTTCATCGCTTCGGTGAACGATGTTCCCGGTCGATCCGCCAGTACGCAATATAGGAACGCCCACATTAGACCGAG
>JABHOU010000273.1 GCA_018695085.1 Opitutia bacterium
ATGGCGTATCCGGAAACCTCCAGATTCATTTCTTGACAACTGATTTGCATGAAAGGAAGAAAAAAGCATGCGAGAGCCACAACATAACAAATCAATGCTGGTATTTTTTTATTATCTGAATTCATTTTATTTTAACTTTTGGAAACAATTGATAAAAATGTAACTAGAATACTACACTAATCAACTCACCCTAGCCTATTATAAAATTTATTTTTTTTTATAATAGCTTGATTGTGGTTGGGAAGTTACTTTCATCGGACACCGAAACGGCGATAAGTTAACGTAACCGCAACTATTCAATACACACAATCCATTGGAGCTTTTTAGAGAGTGTTGACTTAATCAGGAATGAATAGTTTCGGTGGAATGAAAACGCTACTTTTTCCGATATTGATTAAGCTGTGGAGGATGAGCTCTTCCGGTTTCCGGGCCAACCTAGTCCCGGGGCTCGTTTTGTGGGCCGTCGGTCTTGGCGTCGTGCTCACTTATTACTTCCTTGAATCCTCAAGAGGCTTCTTCGAGTCGGTGATGGAGATCAAGCGGACCTATGGCTTTCTCTATTCATTCATAGCGACTGCTTTCTTTGGCGGGTTCATTCCCTTTCTCTACCTATGGGCGGCAGGTCGGATTAATGCAGGCATGGTTTCGCGCCACGCGGCATTCTTCGTATTCTACTGGGGCGGCCGAGGAATCGACGTCGATGCTTTCTACCGGCTCCAAAGCCTTCTTTTCGGCGACAATCTAAACTGGACGACCATTGCGACCAAAGTCTTCGTCGACCAATTCGTCTACTGCACCCTCTGGGCGGCTCCGATCACCGCCGTCTTTTACGGATGGAAGGATTGCGACTTCTCCTGGTCCCAGTTCCGCAAAACAACGACCAAGCGATCTTTCCTCTTCGAGGTCGCTCGCCTCCTGCTCTCCACTTGGCTCGTCTGGATTCCCGCCACCGCCATCATTTACTCTCTTCCTCAGCCCCTGCAAGTTCCTCTCTTCAGCCTGACCCTATGCTTTTTCGTGCTCTTAGTCAGCGTATTGTCGAGAAAGGAAGGCAGGTCTTGATTTGGAAAAAGCTCGGTTGCCTCGGAATCGGTAGGCTTCTCCTCCGGTTGCTCCTCAACCCGTTCCAAAAAGGAATTGGCTAATTCGGCTTCGGTGGTGATGCCTGCGCTGGTGTCTGCTCCCGAATCGTTACCCGGAGCCTCGGTAATTGTTTCCTGATCCATATCTGCGTTTGATTAAGTTCGCACTCTCCTGCGGTGTTACCCGCCAACGATCTCATAATAACGCAAAGAGGCGTTATTGGGGAAACAAATCGTAAAAGTGTGCAAAAACCCCCCTTGACCCAAACGGCGGCGAGTATTGGATGGAGGCATGAAGAAACTACTTGCCGCTATGTTCGTCGCCCTGCTGATGGTTGGGTGTGGGGGTGATGACCGTATGGCTGTCAGGAAGATCAAGGAGGCGAAGGAAAACGGTGCCACCGAGCTTTACCTCAGCAACGACCAAATCTCCGATCTCTCATCGCTGACTGGCTTGACGAATTTGGAGAGGCTGTACCTCAGCAATAACCAAATCTCCGATCTCTCGCCACTGACGGAGTTGACGAATTTGGAGTGGCTGGACCTCAGCGGCAACCCTATCACCGACCTCTCGCCGCTCAAGGGGTTGACGAATTTGAAGAGGCTGTTCTTCAGCAACAATCCAATCTCCGACCTCTCGCCGCTGGCGGGGTTGACGAACTTGGAGTTTCTGTACTTCTACGACAACCCCATCCCTGATGACCAGAAGGCCATGCTCAGGAAGGCCCTGCCGAACTGCGACATCAGCTTCTGACTAAAGCAGCCCAAAGGCGTCCCGATACTTTTCGAACCTCCCTTTGCTCTTCGAGTTGTGAGGATAGAACTTGGCGGTAGCCGAGTTCAACAATTCATCCTGCGGGACCAAGTACCAACCGAGGGAATTGGGGAAACAAATCGTAAAAGTGTGAAAAAACCCCCCTTGACCCAAACGGCGGCTAGTGTTGGATGGAGGGCATGAAGAAGTTACTTGTCGCTATGTTCGTCGCCCTGTTGATGGCGGGGTGTGCGACCTCGATTGATTGGACTGAAAATTACAAATCGCTTCGGCCAATGATGACGGAAGGGCAAGTTATTGCCCTTCTTGGAAAGCCCAAGGGAATTGCTTTACTAGAAAAAGGTCCGTTGTCTCCAGTTCCCGTTGTTTCTATAGGCTATGGGCCTTCTACAAAACACTTATCATTACTTTTCGTCAAAGATAGATTGCGGAGAGCATCTCATCAAACGACCATTATATTGAGTAGGGATCCGCCAAAGGCTCATTTTGGTAACCCCGTTATTTTATTTGATTATGGGCTTGGGGAAGAGCCGGATGTAAACTTTCGAGAAAAGGTGCCGTGGTAGTGCAGTCGATTCCTTCAAAGCAGCCCAAAGGCGTCCCGATACTTCTCGAACCTCCCCTTGCTCTTCGAGTTGTGCGGATAGAACTTGGCGGTAGCCGAGTGCAACAATTCATCCTGCGGAACCAAGTACCAAGCGTCGTGGTTGGGGATTCTGACGGCTAGGTAATCGTAGTCGCCCATGGTGTTTATCTTGTTTTTTCCAATTCCCGTTCCGACTTGGTAGCGGTGACTCAGAAAGGCGGTAGTGCCTCGAACTTGGATTCTAGTCAAACCGTTGCGTCCATCCACGATGGCGTCGTATCCGGCGTTGTCGCAGATGGGTACGGAGACGGTGTGTCCACGCCTCATGCACTCCAGTTGGAACTCTATCTCATAGACTGCCCCAACGGAATGATTGTCATTCGCCGGAGTCATTCAGAAGGCCGTCGTCGGCTTCAAAGCCGACTACGTCCTCGTCCATCCATTCGTTGATTGCTTCGCAGGCTATCTCAGCCAACTGGACTTCCTCGAGGTCCGATTCCTCGGACCATCGCCGCAAGCAGGCGGTGATCTCGTTGGCGAACTGCTCGCAGGGTTCAATCATCCTGCAAGACTCGTAGCACCCTGTCGATGGCCGCAATTTCTCCGGCCAGTTTGGCCAGCTTGTGCGGGTTGTCGGTGAGGTCGGTATGTTGAAAATCCATGATGGCGGCTTCGCGTTCCTTAGCGAGGTAGTCGAGTACCTCGTCCCAATCTTCGCGACGATGGAGGCGGGTTAATGCTTCTTTGAGAGTCATTGTTGCGAACTCCCCGGTACGTTGCCCGGAGCGGTTCCTAGCTGGCCCACCAAGGCGTTCTGTGAAACATAAAAGGATAATCAAAAGCACTTTGCTTTCGGTAGAGTTTGCACCCAGAATAAGGTTTTAAGAACTTTCCACTTCTCATCATGAAACCTGTCTCAATCCTTTCATTATTTATTTTCACTCTCATAACATCGGCTCTAGGGAAGACCCCCTACCCGCCCAAACTTACCGATGCTCGCGAAGAGGTCTACAAGACCATCGGCGATACCAAGCTGAAGCTATGGATATTCGAACCCGAAGGTCACAAAAAGTCGGACAAGCGTCCCGCGGTGGTTTTTTTCTTTGGAGGCGGTTGGAGAGCAGGCACGCCCGGCCAGTTCGAGATGCAGTGCAAGTATTTGGCCTCGCGGGGAATGGTCGCCATGACGGCGGACTATCGGGTGTCCACTCGCCACGGGACCAAGGCTGCGGCATGCGTGGAGGACGGAAAATCGGCCGTTCGCTGGATCCGAAAGAATGCAAGAAAGCTGGGCGTTGACCCCGCCAAGGTGGCGGCGGGCGGAGGTTCCGCCGGCGGGCACGTCGTAGCCGCAATCGCCTCCGTGCCCGGCTTCGAGAAAGACGAGGAGACTTCCTCCGTCCCCGATGCCCTTTTGCTTTTCAACCCTGCGGTAATACTAGCCGAGGTTCCCGGAAAAATCGATATGCCCGCCGAGAAGGCAGTATCTCTAAAAGAACGCATCGGCACCGACCCCAAGAAAATTTCCCCCTACCATCACCTCCGCAAGGGCTTGCCTCCAACGATCGTTTTTCACGGCACGAACGACGACGCGGTGCCTTTTCGCACCGTTCAATTGTATGAGAAACGGGCCCAAGCGCTGGGGAACTCGTGCAAGCTCGTTGGATTCGAGGACAAGCCGCACGGATTCTTCAACTGGGGAAGGTTCGGCAATGCTCCCTTTCGCGAGACCATGCTCGAATGCGACGACTTTCTAAAGGAGCTTGGCTGGATTCGTGGAAAGCCGACGATCACGGCATTTGCAAAAGAACAGTCGAAGTAGGATCGCCTTCAGGGACGGAAACGATCACATGCGCATACTCCTGACCGGGTTGGTAGCGTCGATTCTCATGATCGGCTCCTTCTTCTTGTGGGGTGGCGACCTGGAACTGCTGTTTGCCGAGAACGGCGTCCCCAAGACCTTGGGGCCGAACGGTTGGCTTCTGGTGGTAGGACTGCTGGTGCTGGACGTATTCCTGCCCGTGCCGGCCACCGCCGCGCTGGCAGCCTTGGGAATGACCTACGGGCCTTGGCTGGGAGGACTCTACGGTTGCCTGGGCACCTTTCTGGCAGGCTCTCTGGGCTACGGGATTTGCCGACTGGCCAACGAAAGGGTTGCCCGCTTTCTCGCTGGCGAAACGGGCATGGCCATGGGAAAAAAATTCTTCAAGAGGTCGGGAGCGTGGGCCATAGCGCTCTCACGCTGGACCATCCTTTTACCCGAGCTGCTTAGCTGTTTCGCAGGATTGGCACGAATGCCCGCAAAGACCTATTTCACGGCTCTTGCGTGCGGTGTTGTCCCGATGTCGTTCGCCTACGCCTGGATCGGCTCCACCGATGCCGCCCAGAAGAATCCTTTGCTCGCCCTAGGTTTGAGCGCCGCCATTCCCGTCTTGCTTTGGGCAGTAGCAAGTCGTTTCATCGTACATAGGGAATCCCCATAAAAATACGTCCCTTCCTCAACGCAAACCCACGAACAACATGAGCCTCTTATTCCGAGCCCGAAAATCGTTCTCATTAGCTCTTGCGACCTTGCTGACCAGCATAGCGGCAGCCGTCGAAAAGGAAGAGCGCCCGAACATTCTTTTTGCCTTCGCGGACGACTGGGGATGGCCCCACGCGGGAGCCTACGACGACCCAGTTGTGAAAACCCCCGCCTTCGACCGCATCGCCAAGGAAGGCGCCCTCTTCCACCACGCCTATGTGTCCTCACCTTCCTGCACGCCATCGCGAGGCGCGGTGCTTACGGGAAAGTATCATTGGGAACTCGAAGGAGCCGGAAATTTGTGGAGCGTCTTCCCCGACAAGTTCAACACCTATCCCGAAATTTTAGGAAAAGCCGGCTACTTCGCTTCGACGCGGGCCAAGGCCTGGGGACCAGGACGCACGGAAACCAAGGGGCGCCAATTGACAGGCACCTCGCGAGGGGTCGACCCCATTCGCAACTTGCTGAAGAACCGGCCCAAGGATAAACCGTTCGTGCACTGGTTAGGCACCTCCGATCCGCACCGCGGTTACGCCAAGGGCTCCGGAGAAAAGAGTGGCATGGACCTGTCCAAGATCAAGCTCTTCCCACACTATCCCGACTCGCTTGAAATTCGGGGCGACGTGGCGGACTATTATTTCGAGGTGCAGCGCTTCGACAAGCTCGTGGGCAACACCATCGCGGCGCTAGAGGAAGCAGGAGAACTGGACAACACCATCATCGTGATGTCGGGCGACCACGGCATGCCCTTCCCCCGATGCAAGAGCAACAATTACGACAGCGGAGCCCGCGTACCCTTGGCCATCCGCTGGCCGAAAAAGATAAAGGCCGGAACGGTAATCAACGACTTCGTGAGCCTGATCGACCTCGCCCCGACCTATTTCGAAGCGGCGGGCATCGCAATCCCCGGAGACGTTTCCGGCAGAAGCCTTCTACCCCTTTTCGCAGGCAAAGACGAGAGGGACCGCAGCTTCGTGATCCACGGCAAGGAACGTCACGTTCCGGGCCAGGAAAAGCCCGACATGAGCGGCTATCCCACCCGAGCCATACGCACGCATGATTTCCTCTACCTCCACAACTTTCGCCCTGATCGCTGGCCGGCGGGCACACCCAATTACGAAAAAGCAACCATGGGCAACGCATGGCTGGCCGACTGCGACAACGGGCCCACCAAGACCTACATGGTGAACAACCGCGACAAGGATGACCACCACCGCAAGCTTTACGACCTCGCCTTCGGCAAGCGTCCCGCAGACGAGCTTTACGACCTGAAGAAAGATTCCGGACAACTTGTCAACGTGGCCGCGGATCCGGCCTATGCCAAAACCGTCAAAAGTTTGAAAGACCAACTCCTCGCCGAACTCAGGAAAACCGGTGACCCGCGGGTGACGGGCAAAGGTCCCGATTTCGACAAGTTCCCTTACCTCGGCGGAGCCCCCAAGTATCCGGGACCTCGCAAGAAGCCCAAAAAGAAATAGAGAGAGGGACTCCGCAAGTTCGATGACGTTTTTTTGACAAAGCTTTTACGTCAACCGAACAACGATCCGCCACAATCCCCTATAATCGGACCTCCTTTAACCAAAATCAAACCATGATACAGAAATATCTATTGCCCCTTATCTCCTCGATAATCCTGTGCCAAGGCATCGGTGCCCAAGAAGCCGCCGAGAAAGCCAAGGTCAAGGCACTCAGTTCAAAAATAACGGAGGTCACGGTCTATGCGGACCGGGCACGCGTCACTCGAGAAGTCACCTTGGAGCTACCCGCGCAAACCGACCGATTTTCCTTCGCCAAGCTACCCAGTTGGATCGACGAGGGATCCGTAAGAGTCAGCCTAAAAGCCGCCACCGGAGCCAAGGGAGAAGTGCTCGACGTCCAGATTCGCAGAACCTACCTGACGGCCGCATCGGACGAGGAAGTTCGCAAGGCGCAAGACGCGGTACAGGAGATCTCCGACCAAGTGAATGAACTTTCGGACAAGCAAAAGGTAATCGACCAACGCCGCAAGCATCTGGAAAGCATCCGCGTATTCTCTCTCGACAAGCTTCCCAAGGACGCCGCCGCCCGAGAAGTGAAGGTAGCGGAGTACGTCGACTTTCTTGCCTTCCTAGAAACCTCCCTGACCAAACTGAATACGGATCTCAGAACTCTCGAAAAGCAAAGACGGGAAATTCAGCCCGAACAAAACGCGCGACAGAAGCGCCTGAGCGAATTGAACTCCAAAGCCCAACTGGAGGAGCGAGCAGTGGAAGTCGCCCTACGAGGCCAAGGCCAAGCCACCGTCATCCTCACCTATCTGCTGGCGGGAGCCTCTTGGGAACCTGCCCATGAATTGAGGGCCGACGAAAAAGGAGGGATGGCCCACATTACCTCCTACGCCGTAGTCCGCCAAACTAC